>CAYLSS010000413.1:0-4901 GCA_964385765.1 uncultured Solibacteraceae bacterium | reverse complement strand
CCTCGGAAGCCGTGAGGCAGCTTAAGGATGGGTCGCTGGAGTTTTCAGCCTGGATCTACCTGATCGATTCCGATCGCAAGGTCCGGGGTGTGGTCGCCGCCCATCGATTACTGGGGGGCGACGACAGGCCGATTCAGTCACTTGCGCGAAAGGGACTCGTGAAGCTGTCTGCGCGGACAGCGGCAGCGGCCGTGATCAACCATCCGGCGTGGGCAGATTTCGATGAGCTTCCGGTTGTCGACCGGGGAGGGGCTCTGATTGGAGCCGTGCGGTACCGGATGCTCCTGGCCAAGCAGGTCCAACTAGCCGGAGGCGCGCCCTCGTCCGGAAGCAGTCTGGGCGCTTTTCTGGATTTCGGAGAGACCTTGTGGCTTGGTTTGTCGGACGTTCTGCAAAGCATGGGCACTCGTTCCAGTGCACGGGAAGGAGACGCCGATGCCCGGTAGCGTTGAGACGGTAGCAAACGATCTCACGGCCGGCTTCCTTCGCCTGCACACGGAGGAAGCGGCCGCGATTCTGGAGACATCCCCCGTTGACGAGGTAAGCGACATCGTCGCCGGAATGGAGCCGAGAATCGCCGCCGAGGCCATGGCGGCGCTGACCCCCGAGACCGGTGCGGAAGTGCTGCGCAAGCTTCCGCCGGAATTCGCAACGAAGGTGATTGCGGAGCTTCCGGTGGAACAAGCGGCCGTCCTGCTGAGCCGATTCGATGGTGGCTTTCGCGACCGGATCACGGCCGGATTGGATCCGGGGATCGTCCGCGAAATACAGGTGATCATGTCGTATCCACCTGACACGGCGGGCAGTTTGATGGACCCCCGAGTCTACACGTTTCGGCTGGACGCGCGGGTGGGTGACGCCGTTTCGCGCCTGCGCGCCGGCAGGCGGCGGAACGTGCATGCGGTCTACCTCTTGGATGAGAATGGCAGACTTGCCGGTAGTATCCCGCTGGACCGGCTGGTTGTAAGCGAGGACGACGCATCACTCGGAAGTCTCTCTCGCGGCGTCCCCATCAGCGTGCCGGCCATCGCCGACCGGGAAGAAGTGGCCGAGGTGATCGCGGACAAAGACCTGACCGCCCTCCCGGTAGTTGACGCCGAAGGCCGGCTGATTGGCGTGGTCCGGCACGAAGCACTGTATGACGTTGTCGAGGAGGAGGCCACGGCGGACATGCAATCGATGGTCGGAGCCAGCAGGCGGGAGCGCGCTCTCTCGCCGGTTCCCTTGGCGGTCCGCGCCCGGCTGCCCTGGCTTCAGGTGAATCTTGCGACTGCCTTTCTCGCGGCGTCGGTGGTGGGACTCTTCGAGGAAACCATCGCGCGCTTTACCGCCCTCGCGGTGCTGCTGCCAGTGGTCGCCGGCCAATCGGGCAACACGGGCTCACAGGCTCTGGCGGTGACTCTCCGCGGATTGGCGCTGCGGGAGGTCCGGGGAGGGCACTGGCCGCGGGTTGTCGTCAAGGAGTTCGCTGTAGGGGTGATCAACGGCTTGGCGGTCGCGGTTGTCACGGCAACGGGGGTTTACGTGTGGAGCCGGTCACTCGGGTTGAGCGCGGTGATTGCGGTGGCGATGGTAAGCTCGATGGCGATTGCCGGGGTGACGGGCGCTCTGATCCCGATTATTTTGAGCGCGATTGGACAGGATCCGGCGCAGTCGTCGTCCATCGTGCTGACCACGATCACGGATATAGCCGGATTCTTCAGCTTTCTGGGCCTGGCCACGTTGTTTTCAGGGATCTTATGACTGCGAAAAGGGGTGGGCTATGACTGTCTTCATGATTGTGGTCGCCGCGACCCTACTTATCTCCGGGCTATGCTCGCTCTTCGAGGCGACGCTCTATTCGACGAGGATTCCGACGCTGGAGGCCTCGGTTCATGTTCCTGCCCGGCGAAGAGCCGCCAAGCGGTTCCTGCTGATGAAGGAAGATGTCTCGGGGCCCACTTCGGCGATTCTGATCCTGAACACAGTGGCCAACACCGCGGGTGCGTCATTGGCCGGTATGTACGCCGCCCAGGTCTTCGGCGCGGTCTGGGTACCGCTGTTCTCGATCGGGCTCACATTTGCCATTCTCTTCATTTCGGAGATCCTGCCGAAGACCTATGGCGCCACGCATTGGAGAGAGGTCTGGGCGGTGGTCGTCTGGCCGTTATCGTTTATCGAGAAAGCCCTGAAGCCCCTTGTCAAGCTGACCCAGCGATTCGCGTGGCTGTTCACGTCGCCCAGCGCCGTTCCAGTGATCACCCAGGAAGAGATTCGCGCGATGCTTCATGTGGGAGCGAAGGAGGGACAGGTCTCCGAGAGGGAATTGAGGATGATCGAGGGCGTCTTCGGCTCGAGCCGGATCCTGTGCCGGCAGATCATGGTGCCTCGGGGCGAGGTCGTGTTCCTGGATGTGGAATGGCCGTTGGATGAGTGCATCGCGGTCGCGAAACAGACGCAGCATACCCGCTATCCCCTATGCCGCGGATCGATGGAGGATGTGCTGGGAATTGTTCATGTGAAGGATCTGCTGGGCTGGAGCGGCGACGCTAAGGTCGACCTAACCAAGTTCATGCGGGCCGCCAGACATGTTCCGGAGACGATGCGAATCAGCAGCCTGCTGACAGAGATGCAGCAGTCGCGGCAGCACATGGCCATTGTGGTTGACGAGCACGGGAGCACGGCCGGAGTGGTGACGCTCGAGAATGTGATCGAAGAGATCGTCGGGACGGTGCAGGACGAGTTCGACCGCGAAGCGCCGCAGTTGGTGCCACGGGAGGAACACTACATCGCGCTGGGCAGCGCTACAGTGGAAGGGATCAATCGCGAGCTCGGGTTGCATCTTCGCGCTCCGGGAATCAATACTCTATCCGGGATCATCGCCGCCAAGCTGGGCCGTTTTCCGGAGGTTGGCGACCGGGTGGAGCTCGACGGCGTTGTGGCTCGGGTCCTGGAAACCGAAAATAACCGTGCTCTGAAGATCAGATTGGATGTTACGCCGGCGGAAGGGGCGCCGCACTCATAGCGGAATCGCGGAGTACATGTCGTCGCAAAGTTACCCAGGATTGGAGGGGCCGTGAAAGTTGCAGTCGTCTATAACCGGGAGAGCAAGAGCGTGATCAACCTGTTCGGTATGCCGAACCGGGAAAAGATCGGCATGAAAACGATCAATCGGATTGTCGCGGCGCTGAAAGCGAACCGGCACCAGGTGATCGCGCTCGAAGGGGACAAGGATTTGATCGACCGCCTGGAGGAGTTCATGCCACGGGTAGTGAAGGGCGAGCGTCCGGGACTCGTGTTCAATGTCTCCTACGGCATACAAGGCCAAGCCCGGTATACGCACGTGCCGAGCATCCTGGAGATGGTTGGCATCCCTTATGTGGCGTCCGGACCGCTGGCCCACTCGCTGGCTCTCGACAAGGTAGTGACCAAGATGATCCTCCGGCAGAACGGCTTGCCGACGCCGGAGTTCGTGGTGTTGCAGACGCCCGACACCCCGGTGCCGGAGCTGCCATATCCAATGATCGTCAAGCCGAAGAACGAAGCGGTCTCCTTTGGGTTGAAGGTGGTTCACAATGAAGCGGACCTGCGGGCCGCGGCGAAGATAGTTTTCGACGAATTCCAGCAGGCTGTTCTGGTGGAGCAATTCATCGAAGGGCGCGAGGTCAACGTGGGTTTGCTCGGCAACAATCCGCCGGAGGTGTTGCCTCCGGTCGAGCTGCTTTTTGGGGGGGACGGCCCGCGGATCTACACCTATGAGGACAAGACCGGGCGCAGCGGACGCAGTATCTCCCACGCCTGTCCTGCTCCCATCGGCGATGACCTGCTGGCCAAGGCCCAAACGCTGGCCCTGGAGGCTTTCGCCGCTCTGGGATTAGCCGACTGCGCCCGCGTCGACATGCGTTTGGATGCCGCCGGGAACCTCTACATCCTGGAAGTCAACAGCCTGCCAAGCCTCGGAGAGCATGGCTCCTACCTGATTGGCGCCGCGCATGTCGGTCTCGACTTTGGAGCGGTGATCAATCGCATGGTGGAGGCGGCCAGCGCCCGATACTTCGGGACTCCTCAGCCGCTGCGGCTGGACGGCGCCACAGCCGCCGATCCGAAGTCGGAGGTGTTGGAGTTCATCACCCAGCAGCGCGACCGGATGGAGCGCCGGCTGCGGGAATGGACCACCGTGGCCAGCCGCACGAATGATCCAATCGGGATTCAGCAGGCAGTCAAGAAAGCCAGTGCGATCTTCGAGGAACTGCGATTGTCTTCCGTGCCCGAGCTCACGAAGGAGCCCTCGGTGTGGACCTGGCAGTCGGCGAAGGGACTGGACAACGGGATCCTGTTGATTGGAAATCTCGACGTCCCGATTGATGTCGACTTCCCACGCCAGGCTTTCCGCAAGGAGCCGGAGTGGCTGCACGGCGAGGGAGTCGCGTCTTCCCGTGGTCCGCTCGTGATGCTGGAATTCGCGCTTCGGGCATTACGCAATATGAGACGACTGCGCCGCTTGCCAACCGGGATCTTGCTCTATGCCGATGAGGGACTGGACGCTCGCTACAGCGCCGAGACGATCAGGCATGCAGCAGCGAAGGCGAAGGAGGTATTCGTGCTGCGTCCCGGCAACGTACCGGACCGCGTGATTCTGCAGCGCCGGGGACAGCGCCGCTACCGGTTCGTCGTCGAAGGTGAGCCGGTGCGCCTGGGGCGCGTGATCAAACGTCATGACGTCCTGCGGTGGACCTGGTCAAAGCTCGAAGAGGTAGCGAAGCTGTCTTCGCCGAAGGAGCGCATCTCGGTCGTCACATTGGATTTGCGTACGGAACACCTGCCGATGCACGTGCCGCATCGGGTTACGGCCATGATCGTCGTATCTTATCCGGATGCTCAGGCAGCGGACGAGATCGAGGTGCGGATCCGGACGATCCTTG
>CAYLSS010000412.1:0-4903 GCA_964385765.1 uncultured Solibacteraceae bacterium | reverse complement strand
GGAGCCCTCGGATCGCGGCTAACTCGAGATCACTGACGTGAACAACGCCTATATCCGTGAGGGCGCCTTGCGCTATGATTTTTTGGAGGGCTGGTGGACGGATGCCGGAACCTTCGAGTCACTGCGCCGGGCCACCAATCTGGTGGCTGAGAAGCGACTGGCCGAACGGCGGCAGACGAAGAACTTCGAAGTAGCGAAGGTCTAGCGCCGATGTCCGTGGATATCGAGCTTCCCGACTGCGAGCGAGGTCTCGGCAGCGTGGTGACCCAGCCGGATTCTCCGAGCCTGATCGACGGCGTCCGCATCCAACCCTATCCGATCTTCCCTGACGACCGGGGGTGTTTTCTGGAGGTCGGACGCCTGACGCAGGACCTGCTGGCGGAGTTTCCGGCGGCATCGACGCAGGTTTCGGCGGCGCTGAGCTATTCGGGCACGATCAAGGCTTTTCACTTTCATCGCCTTCAGACCGACTACTGGGTCCCCGCGACCGGCATGTTCCAGGTGGTGCTGGTGGACCTTCGACCCGGATCGGCGACATTCGGCGTTCGAAACACCTTTTATGTCGGCTCCCTGCGGCCCTGGCGGATACTCATCCCGCCGGGTGTCGGCCATGGTTACAAGACTGTAAGCCGCGAATCGGCCGTGCTCGTCTATGTGACCGATCGCTTCTACAATCCTGATGACGAGGGACGCATTCCCTACGACGATCCCCGGATCAACTACGACTGGGAAACACAGCACAAATGAGAATCCTGGTCACGGGCGGCGCCGGCTTCATCGGGTCGGCTTTTGTAAGGCTCGGCTTGCGGGTCAATCCGGAGATATCGATCGTCAACCTTGACAAGCTCACTTACGCCGGTAACCTGGAGAACCTGGCCGAACAGGCCGGTCATCCTCGCTACCGGTTCATTCGGGGCGATATCTGCGACCGGGCGCTGGTGGAGAGCGTGTTTGCCGACGAGCGGCCCGATGCGGTGGTCCATTTCGCGGCCGAATCCCATGTGGATCGCAGCATTCTGTCGCCGGAGCCGGTGATCGAGACCAATGTTCGCGGGACGTTCACGCTGCTTGACGCCGCCCGGGTTCATGGCATCGGCCGCTTCGTGCACGTTTCGACCGACGAAGTGTACGGCAGCATCGAGTCCCCCGCCGAGGCCGATGAAGATTACCTGCTGCGTCCGAGCAGCCCGTACTCGTCATCGAAGGCGGGTTCGGATTTGCTGGCCTTGTCTTATTACACGACCTACAAGCTTCCGGTCTGTGTCACGCGGGCGTCAAATAACTACGGTCCGTATCAGTTTCCGGAGAAGCTGATCCCGCTGATGATTTCCAACGCTCTCGAAGGCGAGCCGCTGCCGGTTTATGGCGACGGCATGCAGATCCGCGACTGGTTATTCGTCGATGACCACTGCCGGGCGCTTCTGGCGGTGCTCGACAGGGGGCGCGTGGGAGAGATCTACAACATTGGAGGCAATTGCGCGCTGCCCAATATAGAAGTTGTCACGCGGATCCTGAAAGCAACAGGCAGACCAAAGAGCTTGATCCGCTACGTTACCGACCGGCCGGGTCACGACCGGCGGTACGCGCTGACGGGGGCAAAGCTCGAAGAAGAAATCGGTTGGCGTCCCGAGATGGACTTCGAGACGGGTTTAGCCAGGACAATCCGATGGTACCAGGACAATGGGGAGTGGGTGCGCCGGGTGAAGTCCGGCGAGTATCGCTCCTATTACGCGACCAATTACGATAATCGCTAAGTCGAGAAACAGGCGAAGGGCCGGAAGCCGCAGCCCCCGGGCCCTGCCAGTCACTAAGCCAGATCCAGCTTCACCGAGGCGGTCGGATCACCGGGTTCCAGGTCCACCTCGAAGCCGAGGCGTTTCGCGATCCCGAGCATGGCCCTATTCTCCGGATGGATTTCGGCGGTGATGCGCTTGATCCTTTCCTGGCGCGCGACTTCAATCAGCCGTTCGAGCATGTGGGCGCCGAGGCCCTTGCCCTGTTCGGAGTCGCTTATGACGACGGCAAACTCGGCGTCGTCGGTGCCGGTGGTGCGATCAAGGCGGCCGACGCCGATGATCTCGTTAAGGCCGGTAGCGGGGTCTTTGCGTTCGGCCACAAGCGCGATCTCGCGATCATAATCGACGTGGCAGATGCGGGTCAGGCGCTCGTGGGCGACCCGCTGGGTGAGATGAAGCATTTCCAGGTAGCGGAAGTAGACGGTCCGTTCCGAGAGGGTTTCGTGGAAACGAACGATGCGCGGCTCGTCTTCTGACCGGATGGGGCGGATGTTCACCTCGGTACCGTCTTTCATGGTCCAGGTCGAGATGTATTGGGAGGGATACGGACGAATCGCGAGCTTCGGCAGTTCCTCGTTGCTGATGCCGGCGTCGTGCAGGACGACGCGGGCGTCGAGCGCAACGAGCGCTTCGGAGGAGGCGAGAAGCGGGTTGATATCGATTTCCTTGATCCAGGGCTGTTCCACCACCAGTTGGCTAAAGCGGACCAGCAAACCTTCGAGGGCCGCGAGGTCGACCGGCTTCCGGCCGCGGACGCCCTTGAGCGCCTTGTATATCTTGGTCTGCTCCATCATCCGGCGCGCGAGGGTAGTGTTCAAAGGCGGCAGCGCCAGCGCGCGATCCTGGAAGACCTCGACCAGTTGGCCCCCCATGCCGAACAGGATGACCGGCCCGAACTGTGGATCGATACTGGAGCCGACGATCAGCTCATAGCCGAACATCTTCATCATCGGCTGTACACTCACGCCCAGGAAGTCTTCTTTACTTGCCTTCTCGGCGACATTGCTCTCGATCAGCTCGAAGGCGCCGCGAACCGCCCGTTCGTCTTTCAGGTTGAGCTGTACACCGCCGACGTCGGTCTTGTGGGTGACGGTTTCCGAGTGCAGCTTCAGGACGACGGGGTAGCCGAGTTCCCCGGCCGCGGCAACGGCCTCATCCGCGGTCGTGGCAATCCTCGAGGGTACGGTCGGGATGCCATAGGCGGCGAGCACCTGTTTCGATTCGTGCTCGGTCAGCAGATTCCGTCTTCCGGTCCTGGCGCCCTCGACAATGTCTTTCACCTTGGCGCGGTCGGACGCCTCGCTCTTTTGGCCGGCCGGGAAGATCGGCGTTTCGTACAGGCCGCGCAGGTTGTAGGAGTAGCGCCACATGTACTGGAAGGCGCGGGCCGCGGAGTCGGGGTACGGGAAAGTCGGAATGTTCGCCTGATTGAGGATGCCGATACCAGCCTGCACCTCCGGACCGCCCATCCAGCTCGCGAGAATCGGTTTGTCCAGGTTCGAATACTTTCTCAATCCTTCGGCGGTCGCGGTGGCGTCCGTCATGGCTTGGGGTGTGAGGACCACCAACATACCGTCGCTATTCGGATCCTTGGCCGCGATCTCGAGCGACCTGCCATAGCGCTCCCCGTCGGCGTCGCCAAGGATATCGATCGGGTTGTTGCGGCTCCAGTGCTGAGGGAGAAAGGCGTTAAGCTCGCTGAGAGTCTGCGGCGAGAGTTCGCTCAGCTCGCCTCCGACCGAGATCAGCGCGTCGGTGGCCAGAACGGCGGGACCACCGGCGTTGGTGACGATGGTCAGCTTTGGCCCCTTGGGACGAGGCTGCTTCGAGAGCACGTCGGCCATATAGAAGAGGTCGGAGATGTTGCCGACCCGTAATACGCCGGACCGGCGGAATGCAGCGTCCAGGACGTCGTCGCTGCCTGTGAGCGATCCGGTGTGGGAGGCCGCCGCCTTGCCGCCCGCCGCCGTCCGGCCCGCCTTGATGACGATGATCGGCTTGTTGAGCGCCACTTCGCGGGCGGCCGAGAGGAATGACCGGGCGTCGCCAACCGACTCCATGTAGATCAGGATGCTGCGCGTTTTCGGATCACTGCCCAGATAGTCAATGAGATCGCCCCAGCTTACGTCCACCATGGAGCCGATCGAGATGAACGCGCTGAAGCCCACCATCTCCTTGAAGCTCCAGTCCAGCACCGCTGTGCAGAGAGCTCCGCTCTGGCTGATAAAACCGACGTTGCCGGGACGGGCCATGCTCGCGGCGAAGGTAGCGTTCACGCCCGAAGGAGGGCACATCAAGCCGAGGCAGTTGGGTCCGATGATGCGGATACCTCCGGCGCGGGCTTCGGCGAGCACCTGCCGCTCCAGTTCGAGGCCTTCCGGTCCGAGTTCCTTGAAGCCGGCCGAAATGACAATGGCGCCCTTGACCGTACCGAGTTCGGCGCATTCCCTGATGATGCTCGGAACAAAGGCGGCGCGGGTGACGATCACCGCCAGATCGACTTCGGCCGGGATCTCCTTGACGCTCTTGTAGGCTTTGATGCCGAGCACGCTGGGCCGCTTCGGGTTCACCGGGAACACGGCGCCGCCAAATGAGGTGCTGATCAGGTTCCAAAGGGTTGTACGGCCCACGGAACCGGGAGCCTCGGTGGCTCCGACAACCGCGATGTTCTTGGGCGTGAAGAACACATCGAGCGGATTCTCTTTGTGTTGATAGATGTCGTGGGCAGTCTCAGTGCCGTGCTTGGTTGGCTTGGACGGTGTCATAGATCCTGATTTCTACTCCTTAACTCCATGTTTCAGCGGCGTCGCCCTACTCGCAAGAAAAAAGAAGGGGAATTGTCATGGTTCCGCAACGGGCGACCTGATCAAGACTACTCCCCGAGCTTCCCGAACTGGCGTACGGCCGCAATTGCACCATTGCCCTGGACGGGCACAGACCTCGTCTTGAACTCTTCTTAATTGAATCATCGAGCAATTTGTGTTCCACTAAGCAAATTAATCTTGACCAATATCTCTAGTTAGTCGCACCCCTTGTATTCAAAGACGAAATCGCGAACCCAGAGGTCGGGATGCGGCATTTGCCCCTTTCGCG
Organism: uncultured Solibacteraceae bacterium; assembly: GCA_964385765.1. Taxonomy (GTDB): domain Bacteria; phylum Acidobacteriota; class Terriglobia; order Bryobacterales; family Bryobacteraceae; genus CAWELS01. The sequence continues at coordinate 14 of CAYLSS010000412.1, read as the reverse complement.
TCGGCGGCAGACGG
>CAYLSS010000411.1:0-4920 GCA_964385765.1 uncultured Solibacteraceae bacterium | reverse complement strand
CGCGCGCTCGAGAATGCTAAGAAGAACGACTTCGGCGTCATCGCCATGAAGGCCGCACGTCCCGTGAACAACGGCCGCGGCGCGCCCGATGATCCGGCCCGCGTCGCGAAGATCCGGGAAGCGGTGCCCGGTCCGCTGAAGGTTCCGCAAAAAGCCTACCTGTGGGTGCTGCGCAACCCCAACATCAGCGCGTCAATCTCCGAAATGGACACACTCGAAAAGATGAAGGACAACGTTCCGCTGGCCGGGCGGGCCACTTAGGCGGACAGCCGGCGCTCCTGGGATTTTCGCTCCAGCCTGGAGCGCACAGCATTGAAAACTGTTCGTACTCCCTAAGCAGTCAAAACTCCTCGCGAACCACTCCCTCTGCCGCCACCTGGCGAAAGCGCCTTAGAAACTGCGACACTTGCTCCTGGGGATGCATATGAACACCAGACTCGTCATGCTTCTGCTGGCGGCCGCAACAGTTGCCTGGCCGCAGAACGACCTCTACCCGGCGGCGCGGCACGGTGGCAACTATATGCACAACTACTACCTGCCGCCGGCGCCCGCCTCTTACCCCTGGTCGCCCGAATGGTCGCCGGACGGGGAGTCCATCGTCGTGTCGCTTCACGGATCCCTCTGGCAGGTGGACCCGGGCACCGGCATCGCCGCCGAGCTGACTTACAACGGCCGCTATCACTCCTCGCCCACTTACTCGCCCGATGGAAAGTGGATCATCTACACCGCCGACGAGAATCACCGCCGGATCCAGCTAGAGGTCCTGAACGTCGAAACCGGCGAATCACGCCACCTGACCGATGATGAGCACCTCTACCTCGATCCGGTCTTTTCTCCCGACGGTTCGTGCGTCGCCTACGTTTCCTCTCGGCCGAACGGCTACTTCAATATCTACATGCGGCCCTTTCGCGAAGGCGCCTGGGCCGGGCCTCCCGTCGCCCTGACACAGGATCATCGTTACCCGCGCAACCGCCTGTATTTCGGCCCCTGGGACATGCATATCGAGCCGGCCTGGACTCCGGACGGCGATGAGATCTTGTTCCTTTCGAACCGGAACGTGCCCCTCGGATCGGGCGACGTCTGGAAGATGCCCGCCACGGAGAAAGGCATCCTTGACGCCAGAATCGTGCTCAACGAGCAAAGTCTCTACCGCGCCCGCCCGGATGTTTCGATCGACGGAAAGCGCTTCCTCTACTCCTCGACGCGGGGGGCCGCCGATCAATTCAACCACCTGTATGTTCTGCCGGTGGATGGCGGAGCCCCTTACAAGATGACCTTCGGCGATCATGACGACTTCCACCCCCGCTGGTCTCCCGATGGCGAACGAATCGCCTTCATCTCGAACCAGGGCGGGCTGCCTCACCTGGTTGTCATGGAGACCTACGGCGGCAAGAAGACTCGTGTGGATCTCAATCGCCGCCGGTGGAAACGGCCGGTTGGCGAGGTCAGGATCGAAGTGGTCGACAGCTCGGGACGGCCGGCGCCCGCCCGGATCCAGGGCGTCGCTTCCGACGGTAAGTTCTACGCTCCCTCCAGCGCTTACTCGCGGATTGGCATGTTCGGCCGGCACTTATTTCACACCGCCGGCATTTCGACGCTGACCGTTCCCACTGGCCCGCTTCGGCTCACCGCCATCCAAGGTTTCGAGCACGCGCCGGCGCAGACCGAACTCCAGGTCACGGAAGGTCGCGTCACTACCGCTCGGCTCGTCGTCGAGCGCGTCGCGGACTGGGCCGCCAAGGGCTGGTACAACGGCTCGACGCATGTCCATATGAACTACGCCGGCAACCTGAGAAACACGCTCGAGAACCTCATGTTCATGTCTCGCGCCGAGGATCAGGATGTCGTGAATGAACTGGTCGCGAATAAGGACAATCGCATTCTCGACTGGATGTACTTCGAACCCGGCGGCGGCGAACACTCCATCTCCAGGGACGACCCCGGGATCATCGTGATCGTCGGCGAAGAATACCGGCCGCCTTTCTACGGGCACGTCTTCTATCTCGGCCTCGCCGAACATCTCATCTCGCCGTTTACCACCGGTTATGAAGGTACTGGGATCGAGAGCCTGTACCCGTCCAATACCGACATGTTCCGCAAGGCCAAGGCGCAGGGCGCGGTGACCGGATATGTTCATCCCTGGACCGGGGACGGCGATCCGCTCGAATCGAACCTGGGCGTCGCCAAGGCCTTCCCCGTGGACCTGGCGCTCGGAACAGTGGACGCCTATGAATGGTCCGCCTCCAGCCGCGGCCAGCTTCGCGTCTGGCATCATGCCCTGAACAATGACTTCCAGATCACTCCCTCCGGCGGCGAGGACTCGATTAGTAACTTGCACCTGACAAAGGTAGTCGGCAGCCTGCGGACTTACGTTCACACCGGCGGCGAGTTCTCCGCATCGGCATGGCTCGACGCCTTGCGCGACGGAAGGACCTTCTTTACTAGCGGACCTCTCCTCGAGTTCGAGATCGACGGACGCATTCCCGGCGAGTCCGTCCAACTGAACTCCTCGGGAGGCGCCGTCAAGCTCAAAGCGAGCGTTTCTTCGATCGTGCCGCTGTCGAAAGTCGTCATCCACCGCAATGGTGAGGTCTATCGCGAGCTCCCCCTTGGTTCCGGCAGCCGGGGCGCGACATACGAAGCCGAGATCGAAGTCGCCGAGAGTAGCTGGTTCTCCTTCTACGCCGAAGGACCGCAAACGGACCTGCTCGACATCGCCTACCCGCAGGCCGCCACCAACGTCATCCGCGTCTACGTGGGCGATGACAAGATCAGGAACCCCGAGTCGGCCGAGTATTTCATCCAGTGGATCGACAAGCTGAAGACGATGGCCGAGGAGTGGCCATGGTGGCGGTCCCAGGCCGAACGAGACCACGTGTTCGCCCAATTCGAAGAAGCCCGGAACGTCTTCGTTGCTCGCGCGGCGGAGTAGCTTCACGACGAGTGCAACAAGCCGCCGTGCCCTTCCGTGCAGACAGACTCACCCTTCGTCCGCGGCCATCCGCTCCATCGCCAGAAAATTCAGCATGAGCTGTCGCGGAGGATGGTAGTTGTCCTGGCGCGCCACCTGCGCCTGCGGCGTCATCCTGCGGTCGCCAAACAACATGTAACCCGGCTGACCATATCTCTTCCTCGAGAACTTCTCGTCGATCACATCTTGCGCCATCGTAAAGTAACGGGCGGCCCAGGTAGCTCCAGTGCGCTCAAGTACCTTCATGGTCGCTACCAGAATCTCGTGTAGCGCCCACAGTGGCTTCATGTAATGATATTCGCCGACAAACCGGAACTCGAAATCGGTCCCCACCGGCCGTTCCACCGGCCACTCGTAGTCGCCGCGGTCCACGTTCACCCACTGCACCAGCCCCCCATAGACGCGGTCCCAGCCGACTTCGATGTGCCGCTCGATCCGCTCCGCGCACAGCCGCCAGAGTTGCTCATCATCCGTCCGGACAGCCTCGTCCATCACCATCCACAGCGTCTCGATCGAATGGCCCGGCAGTGATTTGTTCTTCTCTTCTTCGGGACGGCTGAAGTCGAAGCGTAGCATCTCGTTGTTCAGCATGATCTCGGGATTGTAGTGCTTCTCGATGATGGCCCCGACGCACTCTCCGGCAATACCCTCCAACTCGGTATCCTCCCACCGTCCGAGCATCTGCGTGGCAATCCGAAGCGTCACCATCCAGAGCCCCTGCGCCCCCACGCCCGGCTCACCCGTCCCCATGAAGCGAAACCCTGGTTGCTGAATATACCGGTACAGCTTCTTCACCAGCCCGGCCGCGGTTTGCCTTGCTTCATCGTCCCCGCTCGCCCAGGCATACTCCTGCAGACCCTCGGCGACGAAATACATCCCATAGATATCGCCCCGGAATGGCCGCAGCACCCGACCGTCATCGGCCAGAACTTCTGCCCACCAACCGTCCGGTTGCGGCGCATGCGCTAGAACAAAATTCTTAGTCTTGCGGGCGATCTCCAGATGGCCGGCATCCTTCCCAAAATGGGTGTAGAGAAAACTGTAGACCCAGATCGCCCGCCCCTGAAACCAGAGCTGCTTTTCGGAATTTGCCCGGCTCCCGTCGTAGTCCAGCGCACACACGATCCCGCCCTTCTCATGATCCACTCCGTGCCGATCCCAGAACGGGAGCAAATTCTGAAACAGCTCATCGTCCCACCGCTGCCGAAGCTCTTTAAGGCTCATGCCCACCAGCCTGATGCCATCCTGAGGACAGCCGGACGGCCCTGCCGGCCGGTCCTGTTGGCCGCCCTTGGCGCCTTGCGCGGCTCCGAGGGCCGTTGTCCCCAGGAACATTCGCCGGTTCATGATCCACCTCCCGCTGATCTCGCTACGGCCCATTGTATGCGCCCTCGCCAGGCCCAGCCATGCGCGGGCTCCCGCTTGCCCCGGGGCTCCGCTTCCGATATTCTCTTCATCGACATGAGGACCCTTCGAAGCCCGATATCTCGGAGGAGCTTTCTCCGGACGAGCTCCGGCGCCATCGCTCCCCTCGTCTCCCCAGGGAGCGTGCTGGGAGCCAATGACCGTATCCGGCTCGGCGTCATCGGAATCGGCAACCGCACCGGCCTGTTGATGGAGCAGCTTCCGAAGGGCGCCGAGATCGTTGCGCTCGCCGACTGCAACCTCGCGCGCTGCTATGAACGCCGGCGCACGAACAACTGGCGCGTCTATCAGGACTACCGCGAACTTCTGGATCGCAAAGATATCGACGGAGTGATCGAAGGCACCACCGAGCACGGACGAGCTCTCATCGATATCCACGCGTGCCAGTCCGGCAAGGACCTCTACACCGAAAAGCCGCTGACGCTATATATCGAAGAGGGCCGCGCCCTTGTCCGTGCCGCTCGCCGCTACGATCGCATCGTGCAGGTCGGGAGCCAGCAGCGATCGATGGCAATGAACCGAAT
>CAYLSS010000410.1:0-4935 GCA_964385765.1 uncultured Solibacteraceae bacterium | reverse complement strand
TTGACTGTGTCACCGGAGCGGCTTTGTTGCGGGCGGTCGACTTTGAATTGCCGTTGTACCTGGATCGCACCGCCTTTTATCCCTCCTCCGGCGGCCAGCCATTCGACAAGGGCTGGATCAATGAGACGCCGGTCATCGACGTGGTCGAGGACGGCGACCGGATTCAGCACCGGCTCGCGCGCCCGGTCAACGACAACGCCGTCCAATGCCGGCTCGACTGGAACCGCCGTTTTGACCACATGCAGCAGCACAGCGGCCAGCATCTGCTATCGGCGGTCTTCGCCGAACTCTTCAATGCGCAGACCGCCAGCGTTCACATCGGCGAACAGATCTCAACCCTGGATCTTTCGCTCCACTCCCTGAGCGCCGCTCAACTGAGGGAGGCCGAGGCGCGAACCAATGATCTCGTGTTCGAAAACCGGCCGGTGGCGGTCAGCTACGCAGGGGCTGACGCGGCGAGCGGCCTGCGTAAGGCCGCCGAACGTTCGGGCGCGCTCCGCGTCGTTTCGATCGACGGCATCGATCGCAGCGCTTGCGGCGGCACCCACGTTCGGGCAACGGGCGAAATCGGGCCGGTCCTGCTCCGCAAGATGGAGAAGGTGCGCGGCAACGTCCGGGTCGAGTTCTTATGCGGCCGCCGCGCCATCCGCCGGGCACGGTCGGATTTCGACGCCCTGCAGGCCTGTGCGCACGTCTTCTCGGCGGCGCTCGATGACACCCCACGGCTTGTCGCCGCGCAACAAGAGAAGCTGGTGGAGGCCCAGAAGGATCGCCATCGGCTGAGGCGCGAAGTGGCCGAGGCGCGCGGGCGCCGCCTGTACCAGGAAACCGAGCCCGACGCCCGGGGAGTGCGCCGCCGGATCCATCGGATCCGCTCCGGTCCCGTCAGTGATGAACAGCGCGCCGAGGCCCAGGCCTTTGCCTTGGGTTCCAAGGCGGTTTTTGCGGTATTAACAGACGATCCGGCCGTGGCCTTGTTGGCGGTTTCCGAAGATAGCGGCCTCCACGCCGGTCGCATGCTTCAAGACCTGTTGGCTGAGGCCGGCGGCCGCGGCGGCGGCAACGCCATCCTGGCCCAGGGCCGGCTTCCGTCGCGCGAGGCAGCCAGACGGTTCGCGGAACTGCTGGCCGCGCGGCTGGGCTGCAAGTAGCCCAGCCGGCAGCGCGGTCGCCGCTTACTACGCGAATAACGGCGCCGTTGCGATGAGACCCAGTCCCACGACGAACAGACCGATCATCGTCCACAGGCGGACCATCACCTTCGAACTGGCGCCTTCGAATTCCTTCCAGTAAAGCAGGCCCCAGAGCGTACTGACGAGCACCGCGCCTTGTCCGATCGCGTAGCTGATCGCCGGCCCGACCTGGACTTCCGGCGGAGCGCCGGCGGCGGCGAAGTTTGCCGTTGTGCCCGCCATCCAGATCACGCCGCCCAACACGCCCAGCAGGTGCTGCTTCCTCGTGCCCCGAAAATAGGCGCTCAGTCCGATCGGTTTTCCCTGCACGGGAATATTCATGAAGAACGCGTTGTAGAAGGGCGTCGTGAGGAATACGCCCAACGCGAAGAAAAATGCCACCGCGTAGGACCGCAGGCCAAGCTCCCCAAGCCGCGACAACTCGACGATGGGATAGAACAGCCCCATCAGAATGCCGCAGGCCAGGCTGAGAAGGAGCCCTTTGAAGGCCTTCTTCTTGGGCGGACCTTTCCCTCTTTGCGCTGCCTGCCGGGCTTTCTCCTTGTCCTTTTGGACGGCGAAGGCGCGATGGGCAAAGGCAGTCACGATGATTCCGACCACCAGCAGACTCGCTCCGCCAAAAAGCATCAGCGGGTTGCCCTGCGGGTTGAGCAGGTAGTTCAGGACAACCCCGATCACCAGCGCCAGCCCGATTCCTATCGGAAAGGCCACCGCCATCCCGGCTACCGAGATCGCCGCCACCAGCAGCATGTTGGCGAGATTGAAGACGCCGCCGCCCACAAGGGCAAACGCAAAAGACCGTTTACTGGCGATCAGCAAGTTGTCCTCAAAAGTCAGATCGGTTCCCCACTGTCCCAAGGTCAGCGCCGCCACGGTCGCCGTCAGCAATACGCCGAAGGAATAGTCGAAGTAGAAGAGCTCGAACCGCCACTTTCCGGTCATCTTCGTCGTGTTGGCCCAAGATCCCCAGCAGAGCATGGTGAAGATGGTCAGCAGCAGCGCGGTCACGTATGTTGTCGGGAGGATCATTAGAATTACCTGTTCGACTGTCTGCGTTTGCAGCCCCCTCTCTTCAGCGAAGTCTGCAACGCGTCAGCGAAGTCTGCAACGCGATCAGCGTAGCATGTTCACCGCCTGGGGTGGCCCCAGTGTCGGCCAAAGCCATCTCGGCTCGGATCTGTTTTATAATACACGCGCTATCAGGAGGCGACCGATGAGACTTGTTTACCTTTTCGCGATTTCGGTCCTGGGCGCCGGCATTTTGTTCGCGCAGGCTGGAGTGGAGATCGATACGGGCACTCCCGAGGGTCGATTGCTGCAACAAATAGGTCTGGAGGAAGACGCCAAGCAGAAGATCATGATGCTCGAGCAGTTCGTCAGGGACCACCCGGATCATGATGCCATCAAATGGGTGCTCGGCCAACTGCCGCCCGCCTATGCGGCGCTGGGCCAGGCGGAGCAGTCCCTGAACTGGTGCGAGAAACTGCTCGCCAAAGACAATACCAACGCCCCCGCGGCCCACGCATGTCTCAAAACCGCCGAGGCGGAGAAAGATCCGGACCTCGTGCGCAAGTGGGCCCTCTTGACCCACAAAGCGGCACTGGCCGCCGTCAACGCGCCAAAGCCGGAGTTCGAATACGTGGAGGACGAGAAGGAGTGGGAAGAGAGCGTCGACTATGCCCGCCAGGTTGGCCAGTATTCGGAGTGGGCGCTTTACAACACTGCTCTGCAGACGACAGACCCCGCCCAGAAGCTCGCGCTCATGGACGCTCTCGAACAAGCCAATCCCGAGAGCGAGCACCTGCCTCAACTCCATTCGCAGGCATTCATTGCCTATCAGCAATCCGGCCAGACCGACAAGGCCGTAGAACTGGCCGAAAATCTGGCGGTCGACAACAAGGCCAACGGTGACATGCTGCTGCTCGTGGCCAACCACTACCTCTCCAAGCAGGACAACGCTAAAACCATGGAGTACGCTCAACAGTTGATCGACTACATGGAGTCCGCTGAGACTCCCCCCCAGGGGATGGACCCCGAAGCCTGGGCGAACAAGAAGAAATCGTCCCTTGGGACCGCGCAGTGGATGATCGGTGTGACCCTCAGCTCGCAAGGACAATATGCCAAGGCTGATCAGACATTGCGAAAGGCGCTGCCGAACATCGACAACAATCAACAACTGCTGGCGGGAGCCCTGTTTCACCTGGGTCTGGCCAATTACCAGATGGGCTCCAAGTCCGGCAACACGAAGCAGATCATCGCCGCCCGCGACTACTTCAAGCGCTGCGTCAGCTTCAACAGCCCTTTTAAGGCACAGGCGCAGAAGAACCTCGACGCGATCCAGGCGCAATACCGCTTCCGGTGAGCATGAATATCCTCGTACCGAATCTTGGGTCGACGTCGCTCAAGTACCAACTGCTGGTGATGCCCGGAGAGAAAGTCCTGGCGCGAGGTCGCCTCGAACGTGTGACCGACTACGCGGAAGCAATCCGTGGCATCGATACCGGCAACGCTGCGGTGGAAGCGGTCGCCTTCAAGGCGGTTCACGCCGGCAAAGACTATCGGGGAACCTGCGTGATCGATGACGGCGTGCTCGCTGCTCTCGAGGAGTATCTGCCGGCCGCCCCGGCCCACAACGCCATCTACCTCACCGGGATCCGCGCCTTCCGGGAGGCGATGCCCGGCGTGCCGCTGGTGGCTGCGTTCGAGACCGAGTTCCACGCCACGATCCCCGAGTACGCGGCGCGATACGGCGTGCCGGCGGACTGGCACAATCGCTTCGGCGTGCGCCGCTACGGCTTCCACGGCGCTTCCCACGCCTACATCGCCTGGCGGGTCCCCGAGTTCCTGAAACAGCCGGTCACTTCGCTGCGGATCATTAGCTGCCACCTGGGCGGCAGTTCGTCGATGTGCGCCATTCAAGGCGGCCGCTCAATCGACACTACCATGGGCTTTTCACCGCAATCGGGCCTTGAGAACGCCACCCGGCACGGCGATCTCGATGTTTTCGCCGTCCTGTATGTGATGGAGCGAAATGGTTGGACGATTGAGGAGGTCCGCCGCCAGTTGGCCAAAACCGGCGGTCTCGCGGGGCTCAGCGGGATCCCCGGTGGCGACGTCCGCGACATCCAAAAAGCGGCGCGCGATGGCAGCCGCGACGCCGCGCTGGCGCTCGACGTCTTTGTCTACGAGATCAGTAAGACGACCGGCGCATATGCCGCCGCCATGGGGGGAGTCGACGCCATCGTCTTCACCGGCGGCATCGGCGAGAATGCAGCCGGACTCCGTTCCTCGGTTTGCGCCGGCCTGGAGTTCTTGAATGTAAAGCTGGATGATCGCAGCAACCAGGAGGGTTCGGGCGATCGCCTCATTTCATCCGGGGCCTCTTCGGTCAAGATTCTGGTGCTGTCGACCGACGAGGAGCTAATGGTCGCCCGGCGCGCTTACCGCTGCCTGACTTCATAGGCCTGCCCTCAATCGGGCTTGCGTGTCGCGGAGGGACTTGCCGAACCGGGCGCGGCAAAGCCACTTCGCCGTCCCGCATCCAGAGTACGGAGAGAAACACGATCCGCTCGTCGTTCGCCGCGAGCAACGACTTCACCGCTGGATGATACTGAGGGCCAGGCTCGAAGCTCGAGGATGGCAAGACCGACAGAAGCTTCTCCCCGGATTCGGAGTAAGCCCGCAGAATGTCGTGCTCCTCCCAGCCGTCGCTTGCGGGGATATTCCTCCCGGCGGTCCAGAG
>CAYLSS010000409.1:0-4935 GCA_964385765.1 uncultured Solibacteraceae bacterium | reverse complement strand
CTGTGCAGGCGCGCGAGACCGAGACGCGTGTCGAGCAGCATTCGTTCGCTGTCCAGCAGATCGAGGACGCCGGCGGCCCCGGTCGAGTAAGCGTCCTCACTCGCCCGCAGCGCCTGCCGGGCCTGCGGCAGCAGCGTGCCCTCGAACAGATCGATCTGATCGCGGGTGGTTTGAAGCCGGAAGCTGAGGGAACGGATGGCCGCTTCAATCGAGTTCCACCGTGCGCGGCGGCCTTCCTGAAAGGCAATCATAAGCTCCGTCGCCTCATTGACGGCGGCGTCGCGAGGACGCTTGCGGATTGGGATGTTGACTCCGACCGTGAAGCTCCACACGTCCTTTCCATTGGCGGCGGGCGGGGATGCGCGCCCGGGCGCGTCACTCCGATTCCCGACGTTGATGTAGCCGACGCCGACGGTGAAGTCCGGTCGGTACTCCTTTCTGGCGGCCTGAATGCGTTGCGCTTCGCGTTCGACCTGCTCGGTGGCGGCGCGCATCTCCGGGTTTCGCCGCCGGGCGCCGGACGCCAACGCCGCTGAATCAAGCTCGAACTCTGGCCGCCGGCCAGGAATCGCGCGGGCCACCGGGGTTTCCGGCGGCTCGTCCATGAGAGAGTTGAGCCGGGCCTCCGCATCCACTCGCTGCCATCGCAGCCGCTCGATGCGAGCGCGCTGCCGGGTGATCTCGGCATGCAGCTTCACGACGCCCTGCTGGAGTCCGACGCCCTGCGAGTAGCGTGCCGCCGCAAGTCGCTCGAAGCGGTCGAGTACCTGGATATCGTCCTCGGTGATCGTGATTGCCTGATCGACGAAAGCGAGATCGTGGTATGCGAGCTTGATGTCGCGGGCGATGTCCGCCTTGACCGCTTCGAGTTGACGCAGTGCAAGATCTGCTTGTTCGACGGCGACCTTTCCGCGTTCGTCGAGCTTGCCGAACCACGGCAGTTTCTGCGACAGGCTGACGCCGAAGCGTTGGGGACCCACGCGTGTTTCGGGACTGCGCACGAACGGATGCAATTGCAGCACCGGATCGGGCAGGGCGGTGATCTGCCTGGCCTTATCGAGCGCCGCTCGATAGCGGGCCATTCCCTCGGCCACCCGCGGGTGATTCTCAATGGCTCTCTGGATGTATGCCTCGAGTTGTGGGTCGGCCGCTGTTGTTTCTTGCGGCCAGGCCACGCTGGCACAAAGCCAGAGAGCCAGAAGGGCTCTTGACATAGTTGCCTCCGCTGCTGACTTCTAGGAGTTGCGTGAAGACGAACACTGACTAGGTGAGAAATCCGGCAGGTTGAAGTCCTGCGCGGTTGAGGGGTCAGATCAGCAGAAGACTGTGTTGCAGGTAAAGAGTGGGTGGAGAGTGAAGCTCTGGGACGCTGGCCCGCGACACTGGAAACAGCGGAAGCACCGCGACCGCGGGGCCGGTCTCGTGCTCAGGCATCTGCGCCGCGACTGTGGTTATGGAAGCGATCGGCGTCAACGGAGCAGCGGGCTGGCTAATGAGGCAAGCGCCTTCTTCGCAGTTTCCCGCGAGGCGGCTTTCCCCACAGCAGCAATCGTCCGCGCACACCACGGCCGCCAGCATCCCGCAGAACGGCCCGAGCAGGACTACCACGGCCAGCAAAGCGAACGAGAATGTTAGTCGCCTGAACACAGAGCTTCTTCCATGATCCTACATGTTCGATGCTCGGGGTGTCAAAAAAGCTTCCGGCAGGCGCCCGGGGCGGACATGGTCCGGCTACACTGTTAGCTTATGGCTAGCAATCGAACTCCGATCATCGCGGGTAATTGGAAGATGTTCAAGACGCCTGCGGAGACTACCGCATTTTTCGACGAATTCAAACCACTCGTCAAGTCCACAACGCACTGCGAGATTGTGATTTGTCCGCCCTTTGTCGATATCCCGGCGGCGGTGGCCGCCGCTGGCGGGACCAGGATCGAGATTGGCGGTCAGAACCTGTTCTGGGAGAGCGAGGGCGCTTATACAGGGGAGACGGCGGGCGGGATGCTGGCCGGAACCGGTGCAAAATGGGTCATCGTCGGCCACAGCGAGCGACGCCAGTATTTCGGCGAGACCGACCAGACGGTGCTGAAGCGCACGTGCGCCGCGCTCGAACATGGTCTCACGCCGATCGTCTGCGTGGGAGAGCAACTCGAGGAGCGCGAGGCCGGCAAGACTGAGGAGGTGCTGAAGCGCCAGTTCCAGAATGGAATCGGAAAGCTGGAGCCCGAGGAATTCGAAAAGATCGTCATCGCCTACGAGCCTGTCTGGGCAATCGGCACCGGAAAGACAGCCACTCCCGCCGTCGCCGCCGAAGCCCATGAGGTGATCCGAGGCGAAGTCGCGATGCGCTACGGCGTGGGGGCGTCCGAAGCGGTCCGCATCCTCTATGGCGGCAGCGTGAAGCCGGGCAACGTGAAAGACCTGATGGGCCAGGAAGAAATCGACGGCGCCCTGGTCGGCGGAGCTAGCCTGCAGGCCGAGAGCTTCGCGGCGATTGTCAGTTTCCAGTAAGCCGCTATCCGTCCCGAGGCGATCGAATCTTCACGATCGGACGCCTATCGTCCGGTCAGCTTCTCGAGGATCTTCCTGTAGCCGGAGACCACCGTCGCCTCGGAGAACAGCCGGCGCAGACCTCGCGAGTGGTAGTCTTCGAGAGTTCCGCCCTTCCAGGCTCGGTAGAGGGTGAGGATGCCGTCGCGAATGGCGCCCTCATCCAGGCAGTCCACCGCCAGCCCGCCACCGTGTTCGGAGAGCAGGTCGGCCAATGTCCCTCGTTTTGGGGAGACCGCCAGAATTGGCCGGCCCGCTTGCACGTAGTCGACGAATTTCGACGGCAAGAAGACGCCTTCCTCGAGCGGCGCCTCGAGAACCACGAGAACGTGGCTTTGCCGGGTGATCTCCAGGCATTGCTCGTATGGCAGTCGCTTCTGGAACTCCACCACTTTGCCGGCCAATCCATTTCGGGCGGCCAGGCGCCGCAAGCCCGCATGATCGTCGCCCAGCACCAGCAACCGGAGGGAGTCCTCGGGAGCGATCTCTGATTGAGCCTCCTCGAGAGCCTTGAGCAGCTTTCGCGGATCCCGCTGGCGCGCCAGAACTCCAGCGTGGCAAAGGGTGAATGCCGCTCCTGCCGGCTCGGTGTCGTCCGACTCGGGAGAATGGCCGACATGGGGTATCACGGAACTTCTCCCGGCCACTCGATCCGGCATGTACTGCAACACATAGCACCGCAGCCTTTCCGAGGGGAAGGTGTGCCAGGAACCATGCCTGCCGATTCGGTCCATGATTTCGCGGGGCCAGTGCCAAAGCCAGGCGTCCGGTCCCCGGCCGTACGGCCGGGGCGACCTCACAAAAGGGAACGGGTCATTCCAGGACACCAGCCAGGGAATCTGCGTCTCTTCATGGATTCTGCCGGCTACCGAGTGGCCGATGAACGACGACAGCACGATGTCGTATCGCCGCCGGCTGACTAACTCTCGCGCCACCGGCAGGGCTGCAGTCGCCCATGACCAGTCGTGGAAGAACATGCCGGCTTTCCCGCGGCGGTTCTTCATCAGGGCGCCGGCAAACCTTCGAATCCGTCCGAACGGCACCGAGCCCGGTGGGTTTCCACCGCCGGCTAGCTCCTCGGAGTCGCTTGACAGCTCGACCACGGGCATTGAGTCGGCCTCGCGGCATAGGACGTCAACCGCGGCGCCGTGCCGCCGCAGTGTGCTGGCGAGCTTCCGGTTGACAATGGCTTCGGACATCCCGTGGCGATACGACGGCGCGATGAGCAGCAGGCTGCGCCCTGACAGTTCGTGCTCACCCATTACGATTCCATTTCCGGAAGACACGTGGCGTCATCCGCCGATCATTCCCATGACGGGGAAAGTATACAACCCGAGAGGAACCGGGAAAAAAGGCTTCGGGGTTTCCGGCGGCTATTCCTGGTCACGCTTTTTCTTGCCCGGAAGCCCGACCGGGTTCTCGTGGGTGCGCTCGCGGAATCGGCCGCGGAGACCACCGGCCAGCGAAACGCTCCCCTCGCCGTATTTGTCGCGCATGCGATCCACCGCCCCGAGCGCCCGCTCCCAGCGATCTACCTCGTCCTTGTCGAGCAGACCGATCTGCTTCTCGTCGCGCTTGAGAGACTGCGCGTAGACGCCGATCAGGCGCACTGGTCTGCCCGTCCAATTGCCGGTGAAGAGCCGTCGGACCTCTCGTAGCAATGCTGTATCGAGATGCGTCGCCCGGGCCAGGCTGTGGGCGCGGGTGAAGGTCGAGAAATCCGAATAGCGGATCTTGATCTGGACCGTGCGGGTGTAAAGATGGTGCTCGCGCAGCCGCCGCGCGACCATCTCCGTTAGCCGGGCGAACATCGCGTCCAGCTTCTCGCGGTCCGCCGTATCTGTGCCGAATGTGTGCTCGTGGCTGATCGACTTCGGATCGGAGCGAACCCCGATTTCACCGTCGAACCAGGCGCCGGCATCGAGCCCGCGCGACTTGCCGGCCAGCGCAAGCCCCCACTTGCCAAAGCGCTCGCGCAGGAAAGACTCATCGAGGCCGGCAAGATCGCCGACCTTGCGGATCCCCAGCGCATTGAGGTTCTTCTCCGTGACCTTGCCCACGCCGGGAATCTTACGGATGTTCAGCGGGGCCAGGAATCGCGATTCCCGTCCTGGCAGCACCCACAGAACACCATTCGGCTTGGCTTGGTCCGAGCAAACCTTGGCGACCATGCGCGACGTCGAGATCCCGATCGAACACCGCAGACCGGTGTTGTTCCCGATCGCCTCGTGAAGCGAGTGCGCTGCCTTCAACGGCCCGCCATGGAGGCGTTCGGTCCCGGTCATGTCCAGATACGCCTCGTCAATAGACGCCATCGAAACCTGCGGGGTGAAGCTTTCCAGGATCTCGAAGACACGATGCGAATACTCACGGTAGCGGTGGGGATGA
>CAYLSS010000408.1:0-4936 GCA_964385765.1 uncultured Solibacteraceae bacterium | reverse complement strand
TAAGCCAGACGGAACAGGTGGCGAAGGGGCCCCCGAGTCCGGGATATCTGGATCGGGCCGACCAGCGAACTCGCTCGCGGTGCTTCGGTTCGTGAATATGACTTCGGATGTCGAGGCGGGCCACATTGGGGACGGCTTGACCGAAGAGCTGATCAACGCGTTGGCCGGTGTTGGGGAGTTGCGAGTCACTTCTCGAACCTCGGCCTTCGCGGTCCGAATGGGCGAGCAGGATATCTGTGAGATCGGCGAGAAGCTCAATGTACGCGTGGTGCTGGAAGGCAGCATACGCAAGTCAGGTGGACGGTTGCGGATTACCGCGAGGCTGGTCGACGTCACTACCGACGTTCAGCTCTGGTCTCAGCAGTACGACCGGGAATGGAACGACGCCTTCGCCATCCAAAGCGAGATCGCACAGGCTGTGGTCCATGTCTTGAAGCTCAAGCTCAAGCCCAGGGAGCGCAGGTCGCTGGTTCGGCAGCGGACGGCGAACCTCAAGGCGCTCAGCCTCTATGTCAAGGCGCAGAGCTTCTGGGCCAAGCGTTCCGAGGGAGGGCTGCAGGAGGGGATCGCTCACTTGGAAAGCGCCGGCCAGGACGATCCGTCCTATGCCGCAGCATACGCCTTGATGGCACAGTTCTATGGGTTCCTCGAGCTGTATAGCGGCGCTCGTCCCAGCGAGTTCATGCCCACGGCAAGGGCGGCTGCTGCAAAAGCCATTGAGATCGACGACTCGTTTGCCGACGGTCACACGGCCTTGGGCATCATCTCGTTCCTCTATGAGTGGGATTGGGACGGCGCGGAGCAAGAATTCCAGAGAGCCTTGTCCCTCGGCCAGAACTATCCGACAGCACACCAATGGTACGGGCAGTTCCTGAGCGCGGTCGGGCGACACGACGAGGCGCTGGTTGAGATGAAGCTCGGACGAGATCTCGATCCGCTTTCCGCGCACGCCAACACTGCGATTGGAGCGTCGCTGTACTTTGCACGCCGCTATGATGACGCGGTCGAACAACTGGAGAGGACCGCCGTTCTCGACTCGAGTTTCGACCTCGCGCGGCTCTTCCTGGGCCGCGCCTTCCTAGCGAAGGGAGCATACGAGCGTGCGGTTACGGAGCTGCAAGAGGCCGATTCACTTTCGGGGCCGTCCAGCGTGGTCGGTTTGGAGCTCGGACACGCTCTCGCGAAAGCCGGCAACAAAGTGGAGGCGAAGCGATGGCGGAGCCGGCTCAAGAAGCGCTGGACGAAGCATGGGCTTACGGCCTACGCCGTCGCGTTGTGGCACGCCGGCCTGGGCCAGACATCGGAAGCTCTTGAATGGCTCGAAAAGGGTTTTGAGGAGCGCAGTTACTGGATGCATTTGGTTGGAGTCGATCCGCTGTTCGACGGTCTTCGATCCGATCCAAGGTTTGCAGCCCTTCAGGCCAAGCTACGCCTCCCGAGCCAAGGAGTCTGATCCCAACCGTATGAAACCTCATGGTAAGGATCAACTCCCTCTCGAGACTGCGGGCTGCGCCCGCTACAGGCTACCGGTCGTTTGTTTCAAGGTGGGCCAATTCAGGGCGCCGAAGTGGGCCAACTCAGAATGCCAACATCAGAGAAGACGGCCATTCAGTCGTTGGACCGTCGCGATCGGGTGCTGCCGCTGTCGCCGGGACCCGCCGCGCGGCACGGTTTCGAGCACAAGCGCAACGGCACGCTTTCGTTCTACGCGGCGCTGAGCACCGCCACCGGACAGGTGCAGGGCAAGACCGCTGCGCGGCATACCAGCCGCGAATTTGTGGAGTTTCTCGAACAGGTCGTCGAAAGCGTTGAGCCCGAGCGCGAGGTGCACCTCATCTGCGACAACCTCTCGGCGCACAAGACCAAGCTCGTCGACGGGTTCCTCGAGCGCCATCCCCAGGTGACGCTGCACTTTACGCCGACCTACTCGTCTTGGCTCAACCAAGTCGAGTTCTGGTTTTCCAAGGTGCAGCGCGACGTCATCGCTCGCGGCGTGTTCACTTCCACCGCCGATCTGGCCCGCAAGCTGCGCCGCTACATCAACGCCTATTCGAAGAACGCGAAACCCATCCGCTGGCGCTAGGACAATCCTTCACGCCGTATTCGTCTTGACAAACCTTCCTCGCAGGCAGTCCACTAGTCGGACCGCGTCCAGACGGTGGTCTTGGTCATAATGCCAGCCGAAACTTTGACCTCTAGAGTGCGCTCGCTTGAAAGCGTCAGCTTCTTCGCCTTGAAGCTCTTGCCTTGCTTGGCGCTGTAGATCCTGCCGCCGTCCCAGGTGTCGCCGCCCGCGTATGTGACGCCGGAGAGGATCTGCGCGCCAACCAACGGCCTGCCCTTCAGCTCAGGGTTCGGATTCTTCTCGTCAGTCCTAGGCTGCGCCATCCAAACGATGGATCCGCAGTACTCATCCCCGCACTTCGCGATCTCGATTCTCGATTCCTTCTCAGACGTCAACCAGGTCCCGACGATGCCGTCCCCGCCCGCCTGCCATCCGGTAAGCGACTGGGGCGCCCAGACAAGCGCGATCAAGGCGAAGGCGCTCCCTAGCGCCCCGAGACTCAGATTCGATTTCATTGCGTTTCCTCCTCGCGCGGCTGTGTAGGCCGCGGCTAGACTGCCATCGTCCTTCTTATGGCGGTGCTGCCCTTGATGGGGACCCCTTAAACGAGTGGACTGAGATCTTCGGCTCCGAGCGGCTTACCGCCGCCTTACTCGACCGGCTCACCCATCACGTCCATATCCTCAAGATGAGCGGCGACAGCTATCGGCTCGAGCACAGCAAGAGAAGCCGACAGCGCGCCGCCGACCCATCTTCTTGAGCCTGCAGACTGCGCCGCCAGCTGTGAAAACGGGCTTTCACTCCGTCTGGGCTCGCCCCACGGGCGTCCCGAGACTCCGCTCCAGCCCGCCTTCACGGCCGCTCTAGGACCGCTTCGTCCCAACTCTCCACTGATCTATTTTTGCGGCGCCACAGTGGTCTTCTTTTGCGGCGCAGTGATTAGCGATAACGCCTCCTACGCCTGTCGTCATCATCCGCCCTTGATACCTGCGCCGCGGTAGCCGGGTTGGCAAAGTTCATCGGATCGAAAAAGAAACCGGCATCAACTTCGACGCGTTCGGCCACGACTCCGGCGGGGAAATAAAGTTCGACGAAGTTGTCGCCATCGCCGAGATCGTCGAACGCCAGTGGAGTATGGGCGTTGCCGTAGCGGTCGATGATGCGGATGGCATTCAGTTGATCGGCGCCAAGCTCGGCCCCAAAGGGTCCGGTCACGCCGCCTTGCCAGATCATTTGGATGGCGCGCCGCGAGCTCCCGGCAGGACCGCCGGGTTTGTTGAAGAGGAGGGCCTTCACGAGGGAAGGTCCGCTTTGGAAGCCGATCGTGGCAGGCGGAGAAACCTTGCCGGTCAGCAAGTTGCCGTTGATATCCTGGACAGGACCGACGATTAAGACATAAGCAGGCAAGTCCATGGGATTGGCGATCCCGCCGTCGCCGAAAGCAAAGAATGGACCAGCCAGCAGGATGGTGCTGAGTTCGTTGGTCTCGTCGGCGGGGCGGAGGGTGGCGCAGTTGGGAATGGATACGACTCCGGCCCTGTTGATAACCCGGAAGTTTTCCGGGAGAAGCGAGGAAGCCCAGATCTTCACCGACATCTCAATCGGCATGCCGTCGTCACCGGGCGACTGCGGACAACCCGTGACGCTCGATAAGGCTCCGGGAGGCAAGACTTCGCCTATTCCGCCGAGATAGGCGGAAAGGATGGCGGCCTCATCTTTTGTGCTTCGGCCGGGCCTGTGGTCCTGGCCGCCATCCGCGCCGGCCGCCAACGAAACGGCCAGCGTTAAGGTCAAAGTCGTTGCGAACATTCTTTCTATTGAAATCATTCTTTAGCCCTCTCTGTTTTGAGGTGTTCTCTTCACCTACAATGTAGACTAGAGGATATAGTTTGGGGATTGGAGTAACGGTTACCGTAGCCGAAACGGTTCGATCACGGGAACCCTGTTGCAGCTGATTCCCCTCGCTGTGAGCAGCACGCCGCGTCCCCTGTCGCCTATGAGCGGTCGCACCATCTTGCACTACAAGATCCTCGAAAAACTCGGGAGCGGGGGCATGGGGGTCGTCTACAAGGCCCAAGACCTCGAGCTCGAACGCGTCGTCGCGCTGAAGTTTCTGCTGCCCGCGTACGCGGAAGATGAAGAGGCCAAGCGCCGATTCGTTCGCGAGGCCAAGGCCGCTTCGGCGCTGGAGCACGCCAATATCTGCAGTATCCACGAGGTCGAAGAGAGCGAAGCAAGCGGACTCTTCATCGTCATGGCCTACTACGAAGGCCGGACACTCAGGGCTAGGATCGACGAGGGGAGTCTCCCGGTCGACGAAGCGGTCAGCATTGCGATTGACGTCGCCAGCGGCCTCTCCGCCGCCCACGAACGCGGCGTCATCCATCGCGACATCAAGCCGGAAAATATCTTCTTGAAAGACGACGGCGGAGTCAAGATTCTCGACTTCGGCCTAGCCAAGCTGCATGGCGGTTCGATCTCGAAGCCGGGATCGGCGCTCGGCACAGCCGCCTACATGGCGCCCGAGCAAGCGACCGGAGAGGAAGTTGATGAGCGGGCCGACGTTTGGGCGCTCGGGGCGGTGCTGTACGAAATGCTCGCGGGCGATCGACCGTTTATCGGAGAGCACGACGCGGTCGTGTTGAGCTCCGTCCTGAACACGGAGCCCAGATCGCTAGCCACGGTTCGCCCGGACGTGCCAGAGCGCCTTCGGACCATCGTAGAGACCGCGTTGGCGAAAAGCCCGGACGACCGCTTCGCCGACATCGATTCCATGCTCGTCGAGTTGATCGAGGTTCGCGCAGGGACTCAATGGACGAAGCCTCCCGTTGGCGCCGGCTCGTCGAGCAGGGCGGCTGCAGTCAGGGGACA
>CAYLSS010000407.1:4675-4952 GCA_964385765.1 uncultured Solibacteraceae bacterium | reverse complement strand
AGGCCGAGCAAGTTGCGGCCCACCAACGGCAGCTCGTCGAGGACCGCTTCCTCAATCGTGGCCTGCGTTCGCGAGTCGGCGGTCGCGATGACGGGCGCCTCCGCGACAACAGCGATCTCTTCAGCCGCGGCCTGGACTTCCAATGCAATATTGATGTCTGCCGTTTGGGCGGTTAGCAAGGTAACCCTGACCTCGCTTCTCCGGAAGCCCTCGGACACCGCCGAGACCGTGTAGTTTCCCGGCACCAAGCTCGAGAATCGATAGACACCCGAAGCGC
>CAYLSS010000407.1:3354-4665 GCA_964385765.1 uncultured Solibacteraceae bacterium | reverse complement strand
GTGTCGACATTCCGCAAATTGACGGTCGCGCCAGGAATCACAGCGCCGCTGGGATCCTGGACGACTCCCTGAATATTGCTGCTGAATTGAGCCATGCAGACGAACGCGGTGGCTAATGTCAAAACGAGAAGTGCGTGAATTCGGAGCGTCCACGGCTTCACCATGTGTTGACCCCCTTTAGCTATCTTGCCGGGTGTAGTACCCGCTGCGCACAAATTATATCTACTAGCCGGAACACGGTCAAGGGCTCAATCTTTCTCTGCTGTTCTGTATTGATTTCATTCTCTTTATGCATTTCATCGTGAGCGGTTCAATCCCTTACATGATTGACGTCATCGAATGGATGCCTATTGGGTCACAGGCACCAGCGGACCAGGCACCAACGGACTTGAGCCACGCAACCGGTCACCGTGTCGGATTCCTATTTGGGATCGCCCCGAACGATGCGGTAGCGGTTGGTCTGAATATCATCCTCCATGCCTTGCTCGAGTTGGCTACGCAGGCGGGTGAGCAGTTTGGCGGCTTCTTCAGACCGCCCCATCTTCCGCCAAGCCCGCATGAGCTGGTAGGTGGCCGTTCGATGTCCCGGATCAAGCTCAACGGCCGCCTGAAAATGCTTGGCAGCGTCCTCGGTCTCGCCCGATTTGACGAATAGTTTCCCGAGCTCTACATGTGCGTCCGCTCGGTTGGGCTCGCCCTCAATTGACAGTTGCAAAGCCCGAAGAGCCTCCTCGAAGGCCGGCTGACCCGGCTGGATGCCTCGTTTGATCAAGGCCTGAGCGAGCAGGAAGTTGGCCGTCGGATCCTTCGGATCCTCTTTGAGATGGGCACGGATGACTCTGATCGATTCCTCTATCCGGCCCGCCTCTTGAAGAGTCAGCGTGCGTCCCACTTCGGCCGAGCGCACGTTGGGGTCGAGCCGCGAGGCTTCAGTGAAAGCTGCCTCAGCCTCCTCATAGTGTCCCAACTGGGCGTGAATGACGCCTTGCATGGCCCGGACAGCGGCCGATTGCGGGATGTTTCGGGCCCCGACAGCGAGTATTTCGAGACCCAGGTCGTAGGCGCCATGTTCCGTACAGAGGTCTCCGAGTACGATGTAGTGCTGCTCCGCATAGGGGAAGAGACGAACGGCGCGCTTCAACAACTCCAGCGCTTTTGGCGTCTCATGGTTGGCCTCGTAGACCTCGGCGAGGAGGCTGAGCACGGCCGAATCAGGGGATTCCCGGCTGACCAGCGGCTCCAGTGTTTGCGCCGCTTCTTTATGCGGATAGATTACAAGAGTTAGCGGCTGCTGGGGATAGGCGCGTGGTG
>CAYLSS010000407.1:1991-3344 GCA_964385765.1 uncultured Solibacteraceae bacterium | reverse complement strand
TTTGCGCCGCTTCTTTATAACGGGCGGCTTCGAAAAGGGCCAGTCCGAGGCTGAAGCGGGCGCGTTCGTCGTCGGGCTGGAGGGAGAGCAACTCCCGAAACGAGGCGGCGGCGGCCTCCGGTTGCCCCTCGATGATCAAGCAGTGCCCGTATTGGCCTAACGAATTCGGGTTGTCCACAAGGACGGCGCGGCCCTGCTCAAAATGAGTGAGCGCCTGGCGGCAATTCCGTTCCTCGAAGGCCAGAACCGCAAGCATGGCGTGGGCGGTGGGATTGTCCGGCTGGGCGGAAAGGATCCTTTTCAGGTGTTCGCCTGCCAGAGGATCGCGGAGATCGAACTCGATTTCCGCCGCTCCCTGCAACGCGGGAAGATAGCCCGGCTGCGAAATGAGGGCTTGCCGGAACGAGGACAGCGCCTTCCGCTTTTCTCCCAGTTCGGCCAGCGCGATGCCATGAACGGTCAACAGGCGTGGATCGCGAGCGCCGCCCTCGATCCGCGGCTGGAGCGCCTCGACCGCTTTCCGCGGCTGCTGATCCCGCAGGGCTTGAATCGCTTCACTCAGCTCGCGCTGTTGCCCGGCGAGGCAGAACACGACAACCGGCAATAGAATAAAGGAACGTCCAATCACACCTGAACTTCTACTTCGCGGCGATAGCGGGTTGCGCTCAGCCGGAACCAACCGTTTCGTGGCAACAACTCCTCTTTCTTCGTCAATGCGAACGAGCCTGTTAACCTCGAGATTGTCGAACTCTTCCCTTTTTCCGTTTGGCCACCGCACCTGGATCGTCACGCTTGCAGCATCGCCCAGGCCGAAGTGCAAACGGCGGTCGCTCACCGAATAGAAACTGGACTGTCCCACGACCCCCTGAGCCTGCCGATGGGAACCATACTGCGCGATCACCAGGGCGCCGAGCGCGCTGCGATTGGACTCGCTGCCGGCGAGCTGCACTTTGATCCAGTTCCGCTCCTCCCCCACGCCATTCATATCGTTGCGCAGCAGTGATGGGGGCTCATTCATGTTAACGATCAAGATATCGAGATCGCCGTCATTGTCATAGTCGCCGAACGCCGCGCCCCGGCTGCAGTGTGCCGCCTGCACCGCGGGTCCCGCCTGGTCCATGAGTTGCTCGAAGCGCCCGTCCCCAAGGTTGCGGAACAAGACCCGCGGAGTCTTCAAAGGCAGGTGTGGCAGTTTCCTTTCGAGCTCGGGATAGACATCGCCGGTCACCCAGAACAGGTCCGGCAGGCCATCGTTGTCCAAATCGAAAATGCCGGCGCCCCAGCCTACATAGCGAGTCTCCACGCCGAGCCCGGAGGCGAACTTGCCCCCGCCGGTCGACACCTGGATGATGC
>CAYLSS010000407.1:0-1981 GCA_964385765.1 uncultured Solibacteraceae bacterium | reverse complement strand
GAGCCCGGAGGCGAGGGTGACATCCTGAAAATCGGCTTTTCCGTTGTTGCGATACAGGGTTGCGTAGTCGCCCGAGAAGTGAGTTTTTAAGATGTCCAGGTCGCCGTCGAGATCATAGTCGCCGACGCCGACGCCCATGCCGGCCTGCTCCATCCCGTCATCGCTGAGCGCCACGCCCCGGAGTAAGCCTTCCTCGGTGAACGTTCCGTCGCCCTTGTTCATGAACAGAAGGCTCGGCGTGCTATCGCAGGCGACGTAGATGTCAGTCCATCCGTCGCCGTTGAAATCCGTGGCCACGGCGGTGAGCCCGTAGCCCGGCTCGGCCATGCCGATGCCGGATGCTTCGGTGACGTCCGTGAACGTGCCGTCGTGGTTGTTGCGATACAACGAATGGTTGGCCTTGGGCAACCCGCGAGGACCACAATGGACCTGGACGCCCTTCCAGTTGCAGTTCGCCTCGCCTTTCCGGGGGGTCTGGTCGAAATCGAACCGGAGGTAGCGGGAGATAAACAGGTCCAGGTAGCCGTCTCGATCATAGTCGAGGAAGGTGCAGCCGGCTCCCCACAACATCTCGCCGCCGGCGAGCCCCGCCTGCTCGGCTACGTCGCTGAACCGGCCGTTCCCATCATTGCGGTAAAGGGAATTTCGACCGTAATAGGTGACAAAAAGGTCTTCGTCACCGTCATTGTCGTAGTCGCCAACAGTAACTCCAGAAGCCCAATCCGTCCTCCCGACCCCGGCGGATTGGGTGACGTCCGCGAAGGTGCCATCCCCGTTGTTGTGATACAGCCGGTTCTTGGCGCCCTCCGGCGCCCGTCCGAGCCGCGTCCCGGACGGCAGAAAGACGTCGATCCAACCGTCTTGGTCGTAATCGAAGAAGGCCGCTCCGGTACCGATCGCCTCCAGAACGTAGTCACGACCGCGAACACCCCCATAAACCACCGGGTGACGGAAGCCGGCCTCTCCGGCGACATCCACGAATTCCGGCGGGAATGGAAGCCCCGAGGGCTCCCCCCGCGGCGTTGCCTGAACCCCGCGAGTGGCCATCCCCCGCACTTCCTGCGCAGGCAGGGACACAGGCGCGAGGACGGTCATCGTGGCGAGCAACAGTAGTAGCCTTGGCATGCCCCCAACAGCATAATACTATACCGTTGTCCTCCAACTGATCCATTCCACAGTCAGTGCACGCTCTTCGTGGTTCTCGGGATCGATAGGGCTCCCTCTGGCGCGCCAAGCGCGCCGGATATGCAGCCGTGGTGTCGTGGCCGACGGTCAGCGCACGTTTTCGCGAAGTTTTTCTGACGGCCGCTGGAAAGCGTGAACGGGTGGAGATGATGGAGGAAAACCCTACCGGTAGCTGATGTTTCCCTCGAAGCCATCCGCGTAGGTGGCGCGACCGAAGTCGAGGCCACTGGCACTGAAGCTCTCGCCGAAGGAGGTGTTGATCACCGAGAGGCCACCGGGACGGCCGGCGGCGGCGTCGCTGGGCGGGAGGCTCGAGAGCACCTCGACCGGCACGGTGAACGAGCCCGCCTCGGCGTTCTGCCAGCATTCAAACATCGCACCCGCGCCACCAGCGCCCGTGCCCAGCGGAGAAAAGCCGTCGATGACCACGTACGTGCCCGGGCGTGCCCCGGACCACCGGATCTCGAGCGGTGCGCCGCGATCGACCTCGGTGATCTCGGCTCTTGAGGAATTGAGTCTAATGGTTTTCTGCGATGGGAATCAAGTATTGTAGTTGCGGGTCGGAAAAGGTTGGATGGGAAACAAAATTGAAGAGTCCCGGATACCTTCTACCCCGCTAGTCCGCTCCCTGGAACATCGCCAGGATCTTCAGGGCGTTCTTGTTGTAGATCTTCTCGAGCACCGAATCGGGAAGAAACACGCCGTAGATCATCCAGCGGCCTTGGGGGTGATGGCCGCCCGACGGGTCGAAATACTCGTCGGCGGTTTCGAGGAACCGGTAGTAGACCCGGTAGGC
>CAYLSS010000406.1:3651-4954 GCA_964385765.1 uncultured Solibacteraceae bacterium | reverse complement strand
GAGCACTTCCTCAACCTCGGCCCGTTCCTTGACCGCCTGCGCGATCATCTCGCGCGTTGGCCCGGGATCATTCACCAGGCGGATCATGATCTCGGCGAAGGCCTCGTCGGGAATGATGTTCGGGGCCCGCCCTGCCCTCAAGGTGCCGATGTTGAGCGTTGATTGTCCGAGCACGGTATCGCTCGGCAGCTCGAGCGCGCGGATGTCATTCAGCACGTCGAGCAGCGTTTCAATGGCGGACTCGCCCAACTCGGGATAAGCGGAATGGGCCATCCGTCCGCGGGCGGTGATTTCATATCGCAGCGCGCCTTTTGAGCCGAGGGCCAGGCGGTTGCCGGTGGGTTCGCCATTGATGAGGAACTTCGATCCCCGCGGATGCCCGGAGGCGGCAAGCGCCCCGGCGCTGTTGCGTTCCTCGCCCACGACGAACAGGAGCGCGAAGTCGCGGACGTCGTCCGCCAATAGCCGCTCGGCGGCCTGAATCATGCAGGCCATCAGTCCCTTGACATCGCAGGCGCCCCGGCCCCAGATCCATTCGTCATCCTCGCGCGAGGGGATGAACGGCGGCACTGTGTCCTGGTGGGTCGAGAGCGTCACGACCGGGTCGCCCCAGTGGGCCAGCACGTTGAAGCGGTTTGCCTCGACCGGCATCCGCTCGACGCGCCCGCCGTATCGTTCGGCGAGCTTCTGCAAATACCGGAATAGAAACTCCCCGAGCTGTGTTTCATTCGGAGTAACCGAGTTGATGTCGATCAGCTTTCGCGCTAATTCGAACAGATGCACCACACACTCCCGACTGGAGACCGGACTCACGTGTGGACGGAGGCAGGAGGGGAAGATCCGCGAGGGGAAGCTTCACTCCTCAGTAGCGCTCCATCCGGCGTCGACAGCATCCACCCGTGGTCCCGCTTGAGGACCCCGAGCGGACTAGCGAGTTCGACGCATTCGACCCATGGTCTCGAACTGGATGACAGTGGGGAGGTATTAACCTCGCCCCCCAACCTCTCGCCAGGGAGAATCTTGCGAGTGGTTTCGGCGGGAATTGAGCACCCCTTTCGAACGAGCCTCCGAATGCTCCTCGGAACCGCCGGCCCGCCTACTGATGGCTCCCGCGCCTCTACCGGGAAACTTCAAAGATATCGGAGGCGAGGGTGGGAAGTCAAATCGCGAAGCTGGCGTTGGGCGTCCCCGGGGCGGCCACTCGCGGACGCGGCGTAGCCGAGCGGCCCACGGGACTTCTACCACGGGCTGCTAGTCGGCCAGACGTCGGGCGTCGTCCGGCTGCAGCGGGCTACCACTCATC
>CAYLSS010000406.1:0-3641 GCA_964385765.1 uncultured Solibacteraceae bacterium | reverse complement strand
TCTCCTTGTTTTCGAGTCATCCACAGACCGCGCGTGAGTATTGTGCACCATGCGCCTGCTGTGACGCCATGAGATGATAGCGTTCAGTGAAGATCGTCGCCAGAAAGTTCCAAAGTCACGAAGAGGCCGAGCAAGCCGACCGCGAATACTACCGGCAGCTTACTCCGGAACAGAGGCTCAAGATCCTGCTCGAATTAGTTCAACCGGAGCAAGAGGAGCACTATGCGGCTGGCAAAGGATTTGAGAGAGTTTATCGAATTGTTCCTCTCGAACGAGGTTGAGTTTCTGGTCGTCGGTGCACACGCTCTGGCCTTTCACGGGCGCGCTCGATACACTGGCGATCTAGATCTCTGGGTGCGCGTTTCGGAGTCGAATGCGGCCCGGATCGAGAAGGCGCTCGAGGCATTCGGCTTTGCGTCAACCGGGCTGCGCGCTCAGGACTTCCTCACGCCGGACATGGTCATTCAACTGGGACAGCCGCCGCTTCGGATTGACTTGCTCACGGGCGTAACAGGTGTTGATTTCGACCAGGCTTGGCGGCGGCGCGAATACTGCGACATGGAGGGCCTCCGAGTTCCATTCATTGATCGCGAACTGCTGGTGAAGAACAAGCGGGCGTGCGGAAGGGCCCAGGACCTGGCCGACATCGAAGCTCTCGGCAAATCATAGTGAAGCGCATCATCATTGACACCAACGTCCTCGTAGGAAGCGCCTACAATCACGAATCCTCGAGCCGCACGATTGTCGACGGCTGCCGCCTCGGCCGTTTCCGCCTGGTTCTGAGCGAGCCGATTCGCCGCGAATACGATCGAATGCTCCCGCGCGCCATACGCAACCGGGAAGAATTGTGGCAAATTCAGGAACTGATCGCCTCCGCAGAAGTCGTCGAACCCGGCCTCACCCCGCGTGTCGTCCCCGATGACCCGGAAGACGACAAGTTCTTCGCTGCCGCCTGGGCAGGCAAAGTCGATGTCGTGATCTCGAATGACCGCGGGTTCCTGTCAATCGATGGCGCCGAAGGCATCCGGATCATCCGTCCGGGCGAATTCTTGCGTCTCCATCCACTTAGAATGCACTCATGATTGCAGTATGAGGCGGACGACGGTAACCCTTGATCCGGACGTTGACCAGCTTCTTCAGCGAATGATGCGAGAGCGTGATCTTTCGTTCGAGAAACCGCTCAATGAAGCAATACGGCTTGGCGTAGGTTCGTCGCATCAACAGCTAGCAAAGCCATTCCAGCAAAAGACCTATCGAATGGGGTTCCGTCCCGAGTTCCAATGGGACAAGGCGTTATTATTCGGCCTTGCCGAAGCGATGGAGGACGAGGAACTCGTCCGAAAGCTGGAGCGTCGGAAGAGAAGATCGTCGATGCGAACCTGCTGCTCTATGGGGTCAACGAAGACTCACCATGGCACGATCAAGCGCGGACGTGGCGCGCGGCAGTGCTCGCCGGCAAGGAAACCGTCGGCTTTCCGTGGAACGTCCTATTGGCCGTTTCTGCGCTTGAGCACCCGGCCGGTGGTGTTCGATCGCCCTCCGCAGCCCGTCGAGGCCATCAACCTGATTGATGAATGGCTTCGGCGCCCTTGCGCAATTGTTGGTCATCCGGGCGAGCATCACCTTCGCGTCTTGCGGGATTTGCTTGCTCCGCTGGGGACGGGTGGAAACTGGACGTCTGACGCTCATCTCGCTGCGCTCGCAATTGAGCACGGAGCGGAGTTGTGCTCCTGTGACCCAGAGTTCTCTGGTTTTGCCGGCCTGCGGTGGCGGAACCCGGTGCTCCCATAGCGCGAGTGTCGTTACCGTGCCCCAGTTCTGTTACTGCACCGGAAGCTCAGCCAACGTCACGCTCAATGGCGCGAGCCTCAACTCATCACCGCTCTCACGAAATGAGCGCTGCATAATATCCACCTGACGCGGCTCGCCCGGCACGTTGTGCGCCCACCTGTCCTCGCCGGTGATTACCCATCGCCGCCCGCTGCCGACGAGTTCCGCGCCGTTCAGGTCCAGGTTCAGCGTCTGCTCTTGCGACGCCGGATTCACCACCGCGACGGTGATCGCGGTGCGGTCTTCGGTCCATGCGGCCACGATGTCCAGGGGCGGCGGGACCCCGCTCACCTCGACCGGGACGGTACCGTAGCGGTGGCGATAGAGCTTGAGGACGAGTCCTGTGGTCTCGAATTCCGCGGCGGTCTTCGTGGTCTTGATGGCCCCAATCACATTGACCGTCTGCGCGTAGTTGGCCATGAAGTACAGATCCGAGTTTCTGAAGAACTCGTGGAGTCCGGCGGCGACGCCAAGCCCGTCCTGCAGGAAGTAGCGGGTTCCCAGTTCACCGTACTCGTTCGGCCCGTACCAGTAGTTGTACTCATCCATGGCGATGCGGATATCCTTGCCCGCAAGCGAAGGGATCCGCCGGCGATATTCGCGGTGGGCTCCGGCGAGCTTCTTCAGGTAGGCGGGGACCTGCGCGACATGCTCCTCGACCGTATCCCGGTCCTGCCAATACTGGTGCTCGCTGAGGAGGCTCATGTGGCCGGCACAGTGGGTGAGCATCTGTTCGCTCCATTCGCCCATCGCGCCGACGGCGATCGGCTCGATGGACGGATCGATTTTCCGCATGGCGTCGACAACGCGGTTGTGCTTCCTCACGTACTCGGAAAGCGGCATGTGACCGAGCTGCCAATCCCCGTACATCTCGTTTCCGATGGCGAACCATTTCACTCCGAACGGCCGGGGATGGCCGTTCGTGGCGCGAAGCCTGCCCATCGGAGTGTTTGCGGATCCATTGAGATACTCCACCTGTTGGGCGGCCTCCCCGGCGCCGCCGAGCCCGGTATTGATCGCGATGAACGGCTCGGAGCCGATCTCGCGCATCAGATACAGGTACTCGTGGAGGCCAACGTCGTTGTGCTCGACGCCCTTCCAGGCGGGGTTCTTGCGAGGGGGGCGTCGATCGGGATCGCCGACGCCGTCTTTCCAGTCGTAGCCGGAGACGAAGTTGCCGCCGGGCCAGCGGTAGACCGGCGAGTCGAGTTCCTTGAGCAGCGCGACCGTGTCGGCGCGCCAGCCGTGGATGTTGCCGGCCGGCATCAACGAGACGGTCCCGACGCGGAAGGCGCCGTCGCCGCGGCCGTGGATCTCGATACGGCCGTTATCGGTCGAGCCGCCGGAGCGGAAGCGCAGCGGGTAGGTGGCGTAGTCCGCGGTGATCCTGTCGATTGTCACCGTATCCCTCATCGTGGCGCCGCCTCCCCAGACGAGACTCACTTCGATGGGGCCGGATATCTCACCGGCGAGTACAATGCGGCCGGTGTAGTCCTTGCCCTGGACGAGGCCCAGGCGCTCCTGCGTGAGACCGCCGATCGCGCCTTCGCCCTGCAGAGTGATCTGGGGCGTATGGTCGCCGACGTAGGAGTCTTCGGTCAGCATCCGCACAGCGTGCTTCGGGCCAAGTATCATCCAGGGCGAGCGAACCAGGAGCTGATAGGGATGCCCTTCACCGGCCCAACTCGTGTCCTGGGGCTTGAACATCTCCCAGGCGGGCGCCTCGCCGTGGACCGGGTAGTAGAACTTGCGATCCTCGAGCATCTCAGCCCACAAGCCGCCATAGATGCACCGGCCGAGATGTTCGATGA
>CAYLSS010000405.1:0-4958 GCA_964385765.1 uncultured Solibacteraceae bacterium | reverse complement strand
GCCACCGTCCTAGCCAACGCCGTAGTAGGCATCGCAAAATCCACCTGACCCCCCCCGCAAAACGTAACCCCATTCCCGCGGCGTCACGCATGGTCTAATAGACTCCAATGGTCCGAAAAACGCGACTCGTATGCACGGGTCTTTTCGTCCTCAGCCTCCTGTCCTGTTCCTCCACTCCTCCCGATCAGGACACTCCGGCTTCCCGTCCCAACCTCATTTACATCATGGCGGACGATCTCGGCTGGGGAGACCTTGGCAGCTATGGCCAGGAGAAGATTCGCACTCCTTTCCTCGACCGGATGGCCGCCGAAGGCATGCGGTTCACTGACCACTACTCCGGCAGCCCGGTCTGCGCGCCGTCGCGCTGTGTGCTGATGACCGGTCGGCACGCCGGTCACGCTACGATCCGCGGAAACTTCGAGGTTTCCCCGGAAGGCCAGATGGCTCTGCCGGACTCCGATGTCACGGTTGCCGAACTGCTCAAGGACGCCGGCTATACCACCGGCATCGTTGGCAAATGGGGTCTCGGCGGACCCGGCTCGGAGGGCGAGCCCAACGCTCAGGGATTCGACTACTGGTACGGCCACCTCTGCCAGCGCCGGGCCCATTCTTTCTATCCCTACTACGTGTGGCGTAATCGCGAAAAGGTCATCCTCGAGGGCAATGACCCGATCAAGCAGGAGGGGCAGTACGTTCACGATCTTTTCACCCAAGAGGCTCTCGGCTTCATCCGCGCCAACCAGGACAATCCCTTCTTCCTTTTTCTGCCGTACACCATCCCGCACCTCGAGTTCATCGCACCGGAAGACTCGATGGCCGAATACCGGGGCAAGTTCCCCGAGACGCCCTTCGCCGGCACCGGATACACGGAAGACCTTCCGCCGTCGCCCGATATTCCGTTCCCCGGCAACTACGGGCCGCAGGACCACCCGCGCGCCGCCTATGCCGCCATGGTCACGCGAATGGATCGCGACATTGGCCGAATTTTCGACCTCCTCGACGAACTCGAACTCGACGAAGATACGCTGGTGATCTTCACGAGCGACAATGGCGGAGCGCAGGGCAAGGGCGCTGATTCCGAGTTCTTCAAAAGTAACGGTCCGTTCCGCGGCTACAAGGGACTCATCTATGAAGGCGGCATCCGCGTACCGCTGATCGCCCGCTGGCCGGGCAAGATCGAGCCGGGGACAACCACCCGGCATCCTTCCGCGCTCTGGGACTTCCTGCCCACCGCCGCCGACATCGCGGGAGTCGAAACGCCCGAGAACATTGACGGCATCTCGTACCTGCCAACCTTGTTGGGGATGGAGCAGCCGCAGCACGAGTACCTCTACTGGGAATTCAAGGCCCACGGCGCTCCCATGCAGGCTGTCCGTATGGGCGAGTGGAAAGCCGTCAAGCTGGGCGAAAAGCCGATTGCGCTCTTCAACCTGGCCGACGACCCCGGCGAGCAAACAGATCTCGCCGCCGCCAACCCGGAGTTGCTGCAAAGAGCCGAGCGGATCCTGCAAACCGGCCGTACGCCCTCCGAGCACTTCCCTCTGTTTGAGGAGTAGCGGCGGGCCGCCTCAGCGAGCCCAACTCGAACGCCGTGCTCCAGGAACTGGCGACACGCCGTCCCGGTGCGGCCAAGTAGCTGGAAGCGACCGTATAGCGATAGTGGCGGGACAATCCCTGTGGCCGATTTGACAGCCCGTAATACGCGATATCCCGTTTATGCCAGCCGCTGGCCGCGTTCGAGGTAACGCGGAGCCATGAAGCGAACAGCGGTGCCGTGATCGCCGTAGGGGTCGTCGAACTGTCTCATCAACTCGTAGAGGCGGGCGCGCATGTCGTCGACGCGGGCGGCGTGTTGCGGATCGTCAACGATGTTGACCAGTTCGGCGGGATCGGCCTGGAGATCGTAGCATTCGTCGAAGTCGAAGGCGTTGAAGACGAATTTGTGCCTTTCGGTGATCACCATGCGCTGGATCATAAGGAAATCCTGGCCGTACCAGGGACACAGGATCATGTCCCGCCAGCCGTCGCCGGCCGGCTCCTCGAATAGCGGCCGCAACGAGACGCCGTGCCTGTGCGGCAGCGGCCGCATCCCCGCGATGTCCAGGAACGTGTGGCCCAGGTCGTGGAACTGCGCCAGGCGACGGCACTCGGAGCCGGGTTCGATGTGCCCGGGCCAGCGCGCCACCATGGGAATGCGGTAGGTCTCCTCGTACGGCGCGAAGCAAGGCAGCCACATGCGATGCGATCCCCATTCGGCGCCATGGTCGGCGGTGAAAACCACCAGAGTGTTGCCGGCCCGCCCCGTCTCCTCGAGCGCATCGAGCACGCGCCCCACCTGCTCGTCCATCTGCTCGAACGAGGCATAGTAAAAGGCGCGTCCCTCCTGGAAATCGCGCTCGGTCATCGGCCCGTAGGAATCGGCCTCGCGGCGCTGCATGTTAGGCTTGCCGTCAAAGGATTCCTGGAAGTTCTCCGCCACCGGGATCGCGGCGGCGTCATAGCGTTGGCGAAATCCGCGCAGTGGCCAGGCGCGAAACGCTTCGGGGAAATGCACCTCGATGTGCCAGGGACGGTCCTCGCGCGAGAAGCGCCGCACCATGTCGATGCCGGCCTCGGCCACGTCGTAGAGCTCCGTCTCTTCGACCTCGCCTTCTGCATAGCCCCACAAACCGAACGGCTCCGACCCCGGCCACTGGACAGTACGCACCGGCGCGCGGCGGCGCGGGCGATCGAGCGGCTCCCAGCCCTCCCGGATCAGCTTCCTTCGCGCCTCGCCTTTGTAACGGTCCGGCGCGCCGATCTCATGGAAGCCGAAGTCCGTCGGGATGCGCACCGTGCTCGTATGCCACTTGCCGCAATAGCCCAGGCGATAGCCGCCCTCGCGCAAGATGGCGGGATAAGTGACAAGGTCCGGGAATGGATCGTTCGAAACCGAGCACGCCTGGTCGGGATGATTGTAGGTGCCGAAACGCCAGTTGAAGGCGCCGCTGAGCAGGGCATTGCGCGCCGGACTGCACACGGCCGCGTTCGTGTAGGCTCGGTGAAACAGCATGCCCTGCGAGGCGAGTCGGTTGATATTCGGCGTCCGGCAGGCGGACCGGTTGGCGATGGTGTCCGCCTGCTGATTATCGCCGCACATCAGCAGGATGTTGGGCTTACCCCGCACCTGGTCCGCGGCTGTGGCTCCGAGCGGCGCCAGTCCGGTCGCGCGAACGAATTCGCGGCGATTCATTACTCTTCGGCCAACTTCCGGATCTTCGGGTCGATGATCTTCAGGATACCGAGCTTGTTGTCGTTCTGCGCCGTGACGTAGATGTAGCCGTCCCGGTACACAACGTCGTGGCCGTTGTCGTAGCGGGGCGTGGCGCCGAGCTTGTCGTAGCGGCGGATCGAGAACAACGGGCCACCACGATACTGGGCGACGGAGACGGGTTTTGTCGGGTCAGTCACGTCAACCACCTCCACGCATTCGCCGCCGCTCACCAGCAGCATCGAGCCATGGATGGCCATGCCCGTGGCATCAATGTCGCAGCAAGGCATGTTGGCGACCTGGCGGGGATCGCCCGGATCGGAGACATCGATGATGCCAATGCGGTCCGGCATGAACGCGCCGACACCGGCATAACGGCCATCCCACACCACCACACGGTTGGCTCCTTGCAAATCATCCCAGTTGCTGATATGGGAGACTTTTCCGGTCAGATTCCATTCGCGGGCCGGAAGCAGATTGTCCGAACCCGGTTCGGCGATCCGATAGATGAACACGACGTGCGGCTCGTGCTGCATCGTGTCCACGACGATGGCGTGATTGCCCCAGACAGCGATGTCGTGCGGACGCTGCGGACCGCCGGTCTTCGCAGAATGCAGCGCCTCGACGTATCTCGGGTTTCTCGGATCGCTAACGTCGAACACGCCCACATAGCCGGACTTGTTCGCCGTCAGCACGAAATCGCCAAAGCGCGCCATGCCGTTGATGAAATCGATGCGGGGCCGGTCGGAGATTCTCTTCAGAACCCGCGGATTGGCCGGGTCGCTGATGTCGATGGACAGGAAGTCGCGCGTCCCGAGCAGCAAAACGTCGCCCATCGGCATCACCGTTTCCGCATCCTCGTACTCCACCGCGTCAACCAGCGAGGAAACCAGCTTGGGAGCGGCGGGATCGCTGACGTCGATAATGGCCAGTGATCCGCCTTTCCCGGGGACAAAGGCGAGGTCGCCCTGCAGCTCAACATCGTGCGCCCGATTCAGCGCGCGGTCGTCGTGAAGCAGGCCGACGAGTTCGAGAGTCCCTGGCGGCCGGACCTCCTCCGTGGAAGCGGCCGGCTCGCCAAGAACGGATGTTGTCGCCAGCAGGCTGACAATCAGCCAGCGAGCGGATTTGAGATCGGTCCTAGTAGTCATTGTCGTTGGAATTTAGAACAACAGCTTCAACCCGAACTGAATCACACGAGGGCTGCGGGCGCTCGTAATGCGGCCAGTATTGCCGCCGGCGCTCAGGTTCCCATTCGGGTTCCTCAGATTCACATTATTGAACAGGTTGAAGAACTCGCTGCGGAACTGAAGCCGGGTGGCCTCGCTGATCGGCAGCGGGATGTTCTTAAACAAACCAATGTTGGTGTTGAACGATTTCGGCCCGATCAGCGCATTCCGCCCGACATTGCCGAACCTGCCTTCCGCCGGAACCGCGAAGGCGGACCGGTCAAACCAGGCGGCGATCTTCTGCCCGCGCGGCCGGCTGTCTGACAGCTCATGGTCGCCGATGATGTTGGGCCGCTGGTTATTGGTGCCGGTGAGTGCCACGTCAGCGCCGATCTCGACGTCAAACGGCTGCCCCGAACGGGCCTGCACCAGTCCGCTGAGCTGCCAGCCCCCGGCAATCGCACGCAATGCTGCATGCCGGCCCTGCAACGAGGGCAAGTCCCACATCCAGGAGGCCGAGAAGATATGCTTGGAGTGAA
>CAYLSS010000404.1:1279-4960 GCA_964385765.1 uncultured Solibacteraceae bacterium | reverse complement strand
GTCTCCAGGCGATGATCGACGACCCGCAAGAGCTTACATCGTCTTGATCCATGAACGGGACTTGTTGCTCTCCATGCAGACCTCGAGCAGTTCCATGCCCCAGAGACCGTCTTCGAAGGTTGGGTGGTCGATTTCGAGCGACGGATCGGCGACGCGCGCATAGAATCGCTTGTAGACCTGCTTGTGAGTGTCGTCGTAGCCCTCGCTGTGGCCGCCCGGCAGGTCAGCGAAGCTGGCGGCCTTGCCCATCAACAGTGCCGGATCCTTGAGAATCATCTTGTTCGGCTCGTTGCGATGGCCGATCCAAAGCTGGTCGGGTGCTTCCTGGTTCCAGATAATGCCGGCCTTCGTACCGAATATCTCCATCTGGAAGCGATTTTTGCAGCCGGCCGACATCTGGCTCACCGTGTAGGCGCCGCGAGCGCGGTCACCAAGCTGGATCAGCACGCTGCCGAAATCCTCGGTATCGATCTCGACCTCGTCATACTCGTCGGGGGTAAGCGTCTTTCCCGAAAAGGTCTCGATCGCGACCTTGGGCTTCTTGCGAGTCTTGTGGAAGGTCTGCATGTCGCAGCAAAGGGAAGTGATCTTCAACCCGGTGAGGTGCTGGCAGAGATCCATCCAGTGCGAGCCGACATCGGCGACAACACGCATGGGACCGTTGTCCTTGGAATCGAGCCGCCAGTTGTAGTCGGTATCGTAAAGAAGCCAATCCTGCGAGTAGGTCCCCTGGGCGATCAGGATCTCGCCCAGCTCACCGGCCGCGATCATCTCCCGAACGTGCTGCAAAACCGGATAGTAGCGAAGGTTGTGGTTGACGCAATTGACGATGTCCTTCGCCCTGGCCATTTCGACCATCTCGCGGGCCTCCGCGGCGGACAATGCCAGCGGCTTCTCGCATAGCACCGCTTTGCCGGCCTCCATGGCTTCCTTGGAAACCGGAGCGTGCAGCGCATTCGGCGTGCAGACGTGAACCGCTTCGATCTCCGGATCGGCGAGCAGCTCTTTGTAATCAGCCGTCGTGCGCTCGACACCCATGGCCCTCCCAAAGTTCTCGGCCTCCTCCTTGGATATCGCCGCCACGCCGGCCACCTCTACGTTACCCAACCGCCGGATGCCCTCGGTATGGACTTTCCCCATGAACCCGGCACCGATAACCGCGGTCTTGATCTTGCGCATAACCATCCTTTCCTCTCTTATGTATTGGGAGCTATATTGCCTCCGAATACTCTATCGCAATCTCGAGACGCAGCAACGCGGAAAGAGACGATTCAGACAGCCAGGCGGCCAGCCGCGCGAGCGGGCATCCTCAAAACAACACTTTCAATCCGAACTGCACCCGCCGCGGGTTGCCCGCCGACATGACCCGGCCGAAGGTCGGCGATCCGAGGAAAATGTCCGGGAGGTCGAAGTTTGTCCGATTGAGCAGGTTGAACGCCTCGGCGCGGAATTGCAGCGCGACGCCCTCTTGCACACCGAAGTCACGCAACAGCGAAACATTGATCGTCTGCAGGCCCGGGCCGTTGAGAATGTTGCGGCCCGAGTTGCCGAAGCTGCCGAAGGGCGGCATCTCGAAGGCGTTCGTGTCGAACCACCGCTCCGGCGTTGGATTGCCGAGTTCGCCGCTCGCGACACGGTTCGGACGGTCGTTGGCGCCGAAGCCCAGGATCGAGCGGCCGGTATTCGAGTTGTCGACCTCCGAGAGCAGCGAGACAGTGAACGGCCGTCCGCTCTGGAACGTCCAGATGCCGTAGGTCTGCCAGCCGCCCAGAATCGCGGAGACCGCGCCGCTGTTGTTCAGCCACTGCCGGCCGTGACCGAACGGCAGCGCCCATGAGTAGCTCACCGACAGCCGGTGGCGCAGGTCGAAGTTGGACCGGCCACGCTCGGCGGCGATGTTGTTGCTGTCTTGCGGGAAGTTGGCGTCGCCAGCGCTCGAAAAGAAGCTCGACGCATCGTCGATCGACTTCGAGAACGTATAGGAAGCCAGCATCGACAGCCCTTCCGTCATGTACTGCTGGAACCGCGCCTGCAAGCTGTGGTAGTTCGAGTTGCTGCGGGATTCCAGCAGGTTGATGTCGGCCAATGCCGGGTTCGGCCGCCGATTGGGTCTCACCGGACTCGGCGCTGGCTGGTTGATGTCTCGGGCTGTCAACTGCTTGACCCCTTGGGAACCCACATAGCCCAACTGCAGGACGCGGTTTCGTCCCACCTTCTGCTGGACGTTGAAGCTCCAGTGCTGCACGTAAGGTGAGCGCAGGTCTCGCTGGTAGCTCAAGGCCGATGGCGGTGACGGGAAGGGGAAATTCGACGGAAACGGATTGTCGAGCGTCAATGGCGCTTCCGGCAGCGAGAAGAAAAGCCGGAAATCGAAGAACGGCGGGCTGAAATAGAGTCCCTCACCCGGCGCCAGAGACGACCGGTCGAAGTAGACCCCGTAACCGGCTCGCAGGACCGTATCCCGACCGCCGGGACGCCAGGCGATCCCGATACGCGGCGCCCAGTTGTTCTTGTCAGAGAAGTAACCGCTTCGCGGGATGCCCCCGGTGCCGACACGCGCCAACTTGCCTGTCTGATCATCGTAAACCACGGCCCGGTCGAATTTGTCCACCGGCGGCGAGTTGAACTCGTATCGCACGCCGGCTGTCAGCGTGAGGTCAGCAGTCACCCGCCAGTTGTCGTTGAAGAAGCCGTTGTAGCTCGATGTCCGCAGGTACTG
This sequence comes from uncultured Solibacteraceae bacterium, assembly GCA_964385765.1. Lineage (GTDB taxonomy): Bacteria > Acidobacteriota > Terriglobia > Bryobacterales > Bryobacteraceae > CAWELS01. Next base: position 2,241 of record CAYLSS010000404.1, on the reverse strand, counting down.
CGGGTTGTCCAGGATCGCGACACCCGTCACCGACGGCACGCCAAACAGCAGGTCCGCCAGCGGATTGCCGGTAAAGCCCAGGAAGTTCAGAAATCCCCTGGACTGCACGTCACGAAAAGCGTTCTGCTGCGTGCGTCGCGCATCGAAACCGAACTTGAGCAGGTGATTGTTGTGAGTATGCGTCACCATATCCATCAATTGATAGGTATTGGTGACACTGCTCTGCGGATTGTTGCTCTCGTCGCCCAGCGGGGAATAGCCCGGCAGCGTGATCAGGCTCAGTCCGTGGTCTCGCGGTTTGGACGACACCTCCGGCAGCCCGACCTGCGTGTTCACGCTCGTTCCGAAGTTCTCATGCAGCGCCTTGCCGGCCACCCGGTTAAAGCCAGCTCGAAACTCGTTGATCCAGACGGGCGAAAGAGCGTGTGTTTCACTCACCATGACGTTTTGCGCCCGCCGTGGCACCGTCGTCCCATAGCCGGGAACACGCGCAAACGTCGGCCCCGAGAACGGATCGAACAGCATCTCGTCGACGAAGCTGTACCGCACCATCAGGTCGCCGGCTTCGCCGATCGCCCGGTCGAGACGGACATCGAACTGATCACCGCGGTCTTCGAGCGTGGGCGAGGAAGCGAAATTCTGAACCGGAACATTGCGGTTCGGCAGAGGATAGAGATTGGCGATATTGCTGCCGATCGGGTGAATGAAGAAACTCGGAATCCGCCCGTCCGGCAGCGGTTGGCCGCTGGTGGGATCGACGGGCTGCCGGGCACTCCGTGAGAAATCACCGTTCCTCTCTGCCGCCGTCGGCACATTGGTCGTCTGGGTAATGCCTTCATTTCGACGGCGGCCTTCATAGTCGGCGAAGAGGAATGCGCTGTTCTTTAAGATGGGGCCGCCCAGAGAACCGCCGAACTGATGCCGCTGAAGTTTTGGATCGGCCTCGGCCGGAGGCGCGAAGA
>CAYLSS010000404.1:0-1269 GCA_964385765.1 uncultured Solibacteraceae bacterium | reverse complement strand
GAAGAAGTTTCGAGCGTCCAGAGCTGCATTCCGAATGAAGTAATAGCTCGTTCCATGCCATTCGTTGCCGCCGGACTGCGTGATGATGCTCACCTGCGCGCCGGCGTTGCGGCCGAACGACGCATCGTAGCTGCTCTCGAGCACCTCGAATTCGCGGATCGCGTCTACACTCGGGTTAACGGCGAACGAGTTCAGCTTCGGATCGCTGTTGAAAACACCGTCAAGCGAGTAGTTGTTGGAATCCTCGCGCGCCCCGTTGACATTGAAGGCCGCATCGCCGCGGACCGAGGCCGCCGAACCCTGAGCCGCCGGCGACACGCCGGGCAACAGCAAGGTCAACTCGAGGAAGTTGCGACCGTCGAGCGGCAGCCCTCGCACCAGGTGATTCTCAATCACGCTCCCCAAGGCGGCCGTCTCGGTTTTCAGCAGGCTCCGCTCGGCGGTCACGACAATCCGGTCGCTGCGCTGGCCGGGCAGTAGAGGAACATCGAGGTGGATCTCCTGTCCCGTGAGCAGTGTCAGTTCACGCGTGTATGTCCGAAATCCGTCCGCCGAGACGTCGACACGGTAGTCGCCCGGCGGCAGAAGTGTCAAGACGAATTCCCCCTCCTCGCCCGATGTCGTTTCGTGAGCCCGCCCGGTCTCGACGTGTTCCAGGAAGATCCGCGCCTCCACCACCGGCGTTCCGGATTGCGATTCCACCGTGCCGCCAATCGTGCTGCGGACCGTCTGCCCAAGAGCCCACTGTGCAAGCGCAATCACCAGAAAAAGCCGCAGATAGAAAATATGTGTCCGATGAGACAAGATACCTGTTCCTTCGCCTATAGACGCGCCGCCGGCGCCTTGGTCGCAAAGCAGTAAAGTGATTCCTCAGTGCGAAAGTAGATCTGGCCGTCTCCAATTGCCGGCGTGGCCCAGCACTCTTCTCTTAAGTCATTTACAGACAGAATCTCCCACTCGCCCGAAGCTCTCAGTACTGCGGCTTTCCCCTCTTTACTGACAGTGTAGACTTTTCCGTCGGCGGCCACCGGGGAAGCGAAGTAAGCGCCGAGCGCGCCCTCGACACGGCCCTGCTTCAACACTTGGCCCGTTTCCGGATCGAGCGTGGTCAGAATGCCTCCTTCCTTGAGCACATACAGCACGTTTTCATAAAGCAGCGGTGACGGAATATTGGGCAAGGACTTGGTATAAGTCCACCGGATCGAGCCGGACGTTTGATCCCCGGATCCCTCGGGCCGGATCGCGAACAGCCCATTGCGGGCGTTGTTT
>CAYLSS010000403.1:0-4960 GCA_964385765.1 uncultured Solibacteraceae bacterium | reverse complement strand
GACGACGACGGGCGACTCTGGTTCCAACTGGGCTGCAGGCTGGCCGCTGGAATCCAGGACGGCGATTCCGATGACTTCAGCGCGCTTGTCGCCATGCCGGTGGTCGACATTGGGGATGGTCGTGATGATTTCCGGTGGCGCTGGGACACCGGCAGTTCTCTTCTCTTGAGAGCTGGAGCCAGCGCCCAAATAGGCGGAGTCTTTCGCAGCCATTTCGCCGAGGTACTTGCTAACAACGGTCGGAGTATCGCCGATCTCACGGATAGCGCCGTTATCGAGCCACAGGGTGCGTGTCCCAAGAGTCTTCACGTCGGCCATAGAGTGCGATACGAAGAGGATGGTTGTCCCGCGCTCGCGGAGATTGTGGACCATGCGCATGCATCGCTGTCGGAAGTAGATGTCGCCTACTGCAAGTGCTTCATCGACGAGGAGGATATCTGGATCCACATGGATCGCCACCGCGAAAGCGAGTCGGACCATCATACCGCTCGAGTAGGTGCGCACAGGCTGATGAATGAAGTCCCCAATTTCAGCAAAGCGTTCGATATCGTCGTACTTGGCGTCCATTTCGTCCTTTCCGAAGCCGAGAATGGAGCCATTGAGGTAGATGTTGTCGTAGCCGGTGAAGTCGAGATTGAATCCGGCGCCGAGTTCAAGGAGGGCCGAAACCCTGCCGCGGACGGTGACAGCGCCGACGGTGGGGCGGGCGATGCCGGCCACAAGCTGCAGGAGTGTGCTCTTGCCGGCTCCGTTTTCGCCGATGATGCAGAATGTTTCGCCGTGGTCGATCTGAAGTGTGATATCGCGGAGGGCCCAGTAGTCTCGATGGTAGCTGCGGCGCTGCAAGGTAAGCAGTTCCTTCAGACGGTCTCCGGACCGCTCATAGATGGCATAGCTCTTAGAGACGTCGCGCAACTCGAGGACTGGTTCTGGCACAATGATGAATCTACAGAAAGGCCTGGAAAGGTGTCAATGGGGGTGGTTGGAGTCCCTCGCTGGATTGACAGAGAAGCGAAATGCTGGATACGCTAGTAGTTAGACGCCGGCGTAGCTCAGGGGTTAGAGCGACGGTCTCATAATCCGTAGGTCGAAGGTTCAAATCCTTCCGCCGGCACCACTTCAAGCGGTTACTCCTCCTCGCCAACTATTTGCTGATAGATGCGGTGCAGGTCATCTTCACTGTAGTACTCGATTTCGAGGCGACCCCGGCGGCGTGATCTCTCAACGATGCGCACTCTGGTACCGAGGACGCGTTCGAGTATTTCGATAGCGGCCTTGACGTTGGGATCTTGGGGTTCGTCGTCCGTTTGAGCAGGTTCGCGCTGCTCGGTGGCTCGCTGGACGAGTCGCTCGACCTGGCGCACGGAGAGTCCCTGAGACGCTGCCTTGTCGGCGAGATGCAATTGCAGTTGCTCGTCGGGGAGACCAAGAAGGGCGCGCGCATGACCCATTGAAAGCCTGCGTTCGGCGAGGAGAATCTGGATACCGTCAGGAAGCTTGAGCAGGCGAAGCATGTTCGTGACCGTAGAGCGATCCTTGCCGGTCCGGCGTCCGATCTCTTCATGACTGAGATTCAGCTCGCGTCCCATCCGATGGAATGCTTGCGCAACTTCAATTGGGTTGAGATCTTCCCGCTGGATATTCTCGATCAGGGTAATTTCGAGCAGTTGGTCATCAGCGAAATCCTGGATGAGAACGGGGACGGTTTCCAGGCTAGCGAGACGGGCGGCGCGCCAGCGGCGTTCCCCCGCTACCAGTTCGTAGCTATCCGTATCCGTGCGCCTGACAATCAGGGGTTGAATGATGCCATTGGCTCGAATGGATTGCGCCAGTTCGGCGAGCTTTTCGGGCTGGAAGACTGTTCGTGGTTGTAAAGGGTTGGGAGCGATCTTGTCAATTGGGATTTCGGTTATGGCATTGCCGGTAGTTGGAGCCCGGGAGGTCGAGGAGTTCGGCTGGCCGCTCGGCAGGAGCGCCGATAACCCCTTACCCAGTGCTTTGCGGCGATGTTCTGAGTTTCTGGCCATGTTCGAGAATCTCCTTGGCAAGTTTGATATAGGCGTCGGCGCCTCTGGACCGGATATCGTAGAGCAAGATCGGCTTTCCGTAGCTTGGAGCCTCGGCAAGACGGACGCTGCGCGGTATGACTGTCTTGAAGACCTCGTCACCAAAAAATTCGCGGATATCCTGAGCTACCTGACGGGTGAGATTGGTGCGGTCGTCGTACATGGTAAGAAGAATGCCTTGAATTGTCAGGTTGTGTTTGAAGGAAGACCGGACTCGATCGATGGTGTCAAAAAGCTGAGAAACCCCTTCGAGAGCGAAGAATTCACATTGAATCGGGATGAGGACGGAATCCGCGGCAACGAGGGCATTCAGTGTTAGGAGATCAAGCGCTGGGGGACAGTCCAGTAGAACGTAGTCATATCGAGGACGAACGGGTTCAAGCTTGTCACGAAGACGAAACTCGCGACGGTCGGCGTCGACGAGTTCGATGTTGGCGGCGACAAGGTTGCGGTCGGCCGGGGCGAGGTCAAGGCCGTAAAAGTCAGTTGCGCGGATGACCGACAGGAGATCTTCCGTACCAACAACTGCGTCATAGACCTTGAGTTCTTCGGGAATCTTGGCGTGCCCGAGGCCGGTGGTAGTGTTGCCCTGGGGATCGCAATCGATCAACAGGACGTTTTTGTCATTGGCAGCGAGGGCGGCGGCGAGGTTTATGGCGGTAGTAGTCTTTCCTACGCCACCCTTCTGATTCGCAATTGCGATAGCATGAGCCATGTTTTGGAACAGTCACATCGTAGCATGTTCCACGTGGAACAAACCCGATTAACGTTCCACGTGAAACTTCCCGGCGACACCTTCCAACAATATCCGACGAGTCCCCCACGGGATTCTTCGGAATGGATACCAATCAAACAGTTGATTCGCCGATACTTCCTCCGCATCATGCTCACCGAGAAGGAGCACGACACGGTCCGATAGCTTTGACAGCAGCTTGATTGCACGCTTCCAATTCACTGCCCGCGACACGACCAAATCAAATCGGCGATCCAGCCCTTCCGCTCTGGACTGGTGAATACTCACGTTGGACAGCCCCCGAGATGCCTCCCGAAGAAAAACACACTTCCGTGCATTGGATTCGACGAGTGCAACCATGCTGGCTGGCCTGACCACGGCAATCGGAAAACCGGGGAATCCCGCCCCGGACCCCAGGTCAGCTATGGAGCCCGGTTCCTCCGGAATGAACGACGCCAAAAACAATGACTCCGCATAGTGCCGGATCACTACTTTTTCGAGCCTTGTGACGGTGGTGAGGTTGATGCGCTCATTCCAGCGCATCATCAACTGATAATGAGACTCGAGCAGCTCCAATTGGCTGGCGGTCAGCGCGCATACCTCTTCCGCAGCCTCAACTAGAAGATCCGTGAAGCGGCTCATGCAGGTTGTTTCACAAGAGTGAGGTAACAATCGAGAACTGCAATGGCCGCTGGAGTCACACCAGGAATCCGGCTAGCTTGACCGAGTGTTCGAGGAGAGACTCGTTGCAGCTTTTCAGTCACTTCCAAAGAAAGACCAGGGATTCCTGCAAACGAAAAACCGGCCGGTATCTCACGTCGGTCGGCGTTCTTGAGGCGCCGGATCTGCCGCTGTTGTTGTGCAATATAGCCTTCGTACTTGATCTCGGTCTGGATGGTTGGAAGAAGGCCCCGTACCGGGGGTTCACCGAGCGAAGCTGCGATCCAGTCCTGTAACACGTCAATGGACGATTCGGGACGCTTGAGCCATTGCGCGACTGTGGGATGGTCATCCTGGGGAAGGTCAAGGAAAGGAAAGCGCTCCTTCGACACCCTGGAGCCGTTCAAGAGGTCGAGCAGCCGGGTCTTCTGGCGGTGCTTCTTCTCGAACAACTCCCACCGCGCATCCGACACCAGGCCCGCTCCCCTGCCGATCCGGGTCAATCGCTCGTCGGCGTTGTCAATCCGCAAATGTAGCCGGAACTCAGCGCGTGAAGTGAACATGCGATAGGGCTCATCCGTTCCTTTCGTAATGAGGTCGTCGATCAGGATGCCGGTATAACCTTCCGTACGCCCAATCACTACTGGATCCAGCCCCTGGATCGCGCACCCAGCGTTCATCCCGGCTATGATGCCCTGACAAGCGGCTTCCTCATATCCAGAAGTACCGTTGATCTGCCCGGCAAGATAGAGGCCGCGGATGGACTTCAACTCCAGTGTGTGTTCAAGTTCCCGGGCATCGACTGCATCGTACTCAATGGCATAACCAGGACGGATCATCTCGGCGGATTCCAACCCAGGTATGGAAGCAATCATTTGCTCCTGGACGTCAATCGGCATACTTGTCGGCAGGCCGTTGACATAAATCTCATAGGTATCCAGTCCTTCGGGCTCGAGAAAGATCTGATGACGACTCTTGTCGGGGAACTTCAAGATCTTGTCTTCGATGGACGGACAATAGCGCGGCCCAATTCCTTCGATTTGCCCACTATAAAGCGGTGCGCGCGCCAGATTCGCTTCGAGAATAGCTTTCGTCTTGTCGGTTGTAAATCCAATGTGGCATTGGACCTGAGGCCGATCGATGCGCTCGGTCATGAAGGAGAAGGGCGTCGGTTCGGCGTCGCCAGGCTGGGCCTCGAACCGGCCCCAGTCTATGGTTCGGCCGTCAAGGCGAGGCGGCGTGCCGGTCTTGAGCCGGCTCCAACGGATGCCGAGTTGCCGGAACTGGTTGGCCAGATGAGTCGAAGGAGGCTCGCCGCTGCGGCCGCACGTGTACTTCGTCTCTCCGACATGGGCAAGCCCGTTCAAAAAAGTTCCGGTCGTAATGATCACAGCGCCGGATCGGATTTGTCTCCCGTCGCGCAACTCGACGCCAACCACCCGGCGGTCGGCCTCGCCCTCTATCAGCAAAGCACCCACTTCCGCCTGGATGATTCGAAGAT
>CAYLSS010000402.1:2550-4964 GCA_964385765.1 uncultured Solibacteraceae bacterium | reverse complement strand
CGAGCTCTCGAACTCGTAGAGTGCGTAGCCGTTGGACCACTCAATTTTCCAGGCATCAGTGCGGTGGCGGTCCGCCGATATCAGGATCACGCCGTCGATCATGTTCTCCGCCAGAAGGTCAGAGATCTCGGAGCGCTCCTCCCGAAAACCGTTCCAGGTATCGACGGCATCGGCCTTGGCATCGAATGCCCAGGGCACCGATGAGGCCAGCACCTTGAGAGTGCCGGTGGACTGCTTCAGCCTGGCCAGCAACCACTGCTTCTGAACCGGTTAAACATTGTTTTGGTATCGGCGTAAGGGTTGGTGCGGTAGAAGCGGCAGTCGAGCAGGAAGAAGTCCATGTCGCCGATGGAGAAATCGAACCGTACCCCCGACCACTGCAGCAAAAGCGGCATTTTCCAGGGCGGCTTGTATTTGTAGGTCCCCCCAGCCATTGTTGGGAACAGCCGAGTAGCAGGGCCAGGGCCAACAGAATCGAAGTTTTTGCTATCAGGGGCATAAGGCCGGCAGACCTCCCCTGGCGGCAAACTGCGCTACTTCCTCAATTTGATCAGCCGACGAGAACCCGACGAGCGCTGAAGAGACCTCTCGCCGGCCCAAGACAAACCGTACGGCCGCTTCCCTGAGCGGCACATCCGGCGACAGCGACTCCGCCATGCTCGCGGCAAGCGCCGCGTCCCGCTGGTAGAGGTCGAGCGGAAAGAAGCGCGTCTGGAGGGTATGCGCGCTTGGGGGCCTGCCGGCCAGTGCGCCGCCAGCGAAGACCCGGATGGCGAACACCCCCATGCCGAGGCTCTCACACTGCTCCAGGATAGCGGCGCTGCCATCCTGGTTGATCTTGCTCAGCATGTTGAACGGAGTCTGGACGGTAGCGAAGGCCCCAGAGCCGATGACCTCGCGCAGCGCTTGCCGCTCACCCAGCCCGGTCAATCCGATGTGCCCGACCAACTTTTCCGCTTGCAGACGCTCGAACGCCTCCAGCACACCGCCCGGGCCCAGCACGTCCGCCGGAGTGACGGACGTGTACATATCGCCTTGGCCGGGCGTGATCGAGTTGTGCAGTTGCAGGAGGGTCACCTGCTCCCGGCGGAGGCGGACGAGACTCCCCTCGACGGACCGCCGGATGCTGCCGCCGATATCGCTCAAGTCTTCGGGCATGAGACGGGCTTTGGTCGCCACGTGCGGCGTCGCTTCGGGGGCGAGCCGGTGCAGCGCCTCGCCGAGGTTGCTCTCCGATCTGCCGTCTCCATAGGTAGCCGCCGTATCGAACCAGTTGACGCCGAGCCGCACCGCCCGGCGTACCGCCTCGTGCTGGCAGCCCCCATCGGGACAGCCGGTCATCAGCGCCGCCACCGGTCCGGCGCCGAAAGAGACCACCGACACCCGAATCCCCGTCACTCCGAGCGGGCGATATTCCAATCGTTTCCTCCTAAGGTGGCCATTCTCGCATCCTCCCCGGCAGGCACGAGAGTTCTCTTTCGTGCAAATATCCTACAACCGAACACACTTTTTCAATCACTTGGCTAAGGTTCCCGTTCGTTACACTACGTTTTGGAACTTTTCTAACGCGCCACCCTAGAGTACAGTTACTCTGGGGAATCCGGGTTTCAATTCCTGTCGGTCGGCTCGTGGCGGCGCCGGAAAATGGAGACATGGCAGGCCGCGTCGAGGATTCCTTCGATTTGTCAAGCTCCTGACGGCGGCGCGGCTGAGAATGAAATGACCAGACGCAACTTCATGTGTGCGGCGATGGCCGCCACGGCGGCGAAACCACTGAAGAACCGCATCTGTCTGTTCACAGACCACTTACGGGGACTCTCGATTTACGAGGCGGTGGACGCCCTGGCCGGGTTGGATGTTGCCGGCCCAGACCTGACGGTGCGTCCGGGTGGGTTGGTATCGCCCGAACGCGCCGCGGTGGATCTGACCCGGGCCATCGACGCCTTCAGAAGACAGGGCATGGAAGTGCCGATGATCACCACCGCTGTTACATCGGCCGAGGAAGGCCGTCCGCTGCTCCGCGCGGCGGCGGATGCCGGCATCCGCTACTACAAGATCGGCTACTACCACTACCAAGATATGGCCCGCTGGAAGCAGGAGCGAGCGGTGGTGGCCGATCGGCTGCGCGGTCTGGCCGAGCTGAACCAGGAGTTGGGCATTCACGGCGGGCTCCACACCCACTCGGGGCCGAACGTCGGCGGCCTGGCGTGGGACGCGTTGGAGCTGTTGGAACCCATCGACCCTAAGTGGATGGGCATCTACTTCGATACCGCCCATGCGACGATTGAAGGCGGGAAGAACGGCTGGAATTACAGTCTTCGCCGTGCCGCGCCCAGAATTACGATGGTTTCGGTCAAGGATTTTGTCTGGGATAAGGCCGATGGGAAATGGCGAACCCGCTGGACGCCGCTGGG
>CAYLSS010000402.1:0-2540 GCA_964385765.1 uncultured Solibacteraceae bacterium | reverse complement strand
AGGGCATGGTCCCGTTCGGCCGGATGATTCCCATTCTCAAGACCATCCCATTCGCCGGACCAGTTTCGCTCCATATTGAATACAAGCCGAGCGCCGGCGACGTTGCTCACGACGTCGCCTTCCTGCGCTCCAAACTGACACAACCATGAATCGCAGACAGTTCCTCGCCGCGCTTCCCGCGTGCGCCGCCACGTCCAGCCAGGCGCCACCGCCGAATGTTGTTTTCATCCTCGCCGACGACCTGGGCTACGGCGACCTCGGCTGCTACGGCCAGCGTATGTTCGCTACCCCGAACATTGACCGCATGGCGGCGGAGGGCATCCGCTTCACCCAGGCCTACGCCGGCGCCTCGGTCTGCGCGCCGTCGCGCTGCTGCCTCATGACCGGCATGCACACGGGCCACGCTACCGTCCGCGGCAATAGCGGCGTTAGCGGCCGGGTCCCGCTGCGGCCCGACGATGTGACCGTTGCGGAAGTCCTCAAGCAGGCCGGCTACCGCACCGGCATCTTCGGCAAATGGGGCTTGGGCGAGGCGGGCACGCTCGGCATTCCGAACGCGCAGGGTTTTGACGAGTGGTTCGGCTTTCTCAACCAGGACCACGCGCTCGAATACTACCCGAGCCACCTATGGGACAATCGCACGGAGCTCTTCCCTCCCGGCAACCAGGGCGCGAAGCGGACCGAATACGTCCAGGACCTGTTCACCGATCGCGCCCTGCGGTTTATCCGGGAGAACACCCAGCACCCGTTCTTTCTATACCTGCCGTACACAATCCCGCACGCGCAAAGCGAACTCGGCCGCGACACCGGTGACGGGTTCGTTGTGCCCGACTATGAGCCATACGAAGACCGCGACTGGCCTCGTCCCGAAAAGGGTTTCGCCGCGATGATGCACCGGCTCGACCGCGACGTCGGGCGGATCCTCGACGAGGTGCGGGCGCTTGGCATTGAAGGTAACACCCTCGTCATCTTTACAAGCGACAACGGCCCGGCCCTCGACGGCGGGCATACGCCGGACTTTTTCGGAAGCCGCGGCGGATTGCGAGGCCGGAAGGGAACCCTCTACGAAGGCGGCATCCGGGTTCCGGCCATCGCTCGCTGGCCCGACCACGTCCCGGCGGGTCGGGTTAGCGACGAAGTCTGGTCGTTCTGGGATTTCCTGCCCACCGCCGCGGAACTGGCCAATCTGTCTCCACCGGACCACATAGACGGCCGCTCCTTCCTCCCCGCTCTTCTCGGCGAAGAGGCTCGACCGGAACGCCCTCTCTACTGGGAACAAGGCCGGAAGAATTTCACCCAGGCGGTTCGTCTCGGAGACTGGAAGGGCATCCGCCGGTCGGACCGGGGTGGCGCCTTTGAGCTGTACCACCTGGGTGACGACCCGGGCGAACAGAACGATCTGGCGGAGCACCACCATACCATCGTTCGTCAACTCGCCCGCATGATGGACCAGGGCCACACCCCCAATCCGGAATACCCAAATCCATATGATCGCTAGAGCCAGGGTGCCGGAACGTTCCGGAACAAATGTCCACCACCCGGAACTCCTCAGGTAAAGCGTGCGGATGCTAGGCTAAGGCTCCATGGTCAACCTTTGGGAGGGGAACATGACGAATTCTAAACGAATTCTTGCGAGATTTCTCAGTGTCTTTGCCTGTCTGCTTGCCATCGCGTCACTGGCCAGCGGCCAGGTTGTCACGTCAACGATTTACGGCGTGGTCCAGGATCCGGGTGGGTCGGTGATCCCCGGGGCTACGGTGACGGCCAGAAACACCGGAACGGGAGCGCAGACCTCAGTGACCACGAACCAGGTGGGTGCATTCACGATGAGCTCACTGCAACCCGGCACCTATGAGTTTTCCGTCACCGCGGACGGCTTCAAGACCCTCCGCCGCTCCGGCCTGCAACTGGGCGCCGCACAGGACGTGCAATTGATCCTGCCTCTGGAACTCGGCGACGTGGCGGAAACCATCGAGGTCACCGCCGAGACGCCGCTGCTAAACACCGTCAACGCCGAGCAGCAGGACAACCTGGAGTCCGGCGAGCTGATCGATCTGCCCACCGCCCGGCGCGACTGGACGAATCTGCTCAGTGTGAGTACCGGAGTCGATGTGACAGGCAGCACGGTGCGGCTGAACGGTCTCGCCGGTGCGGCGTTCCGCTTCACCGTGGACGGTACGGACGCCTCCCAGGATACGGAGTTCCCGTCCTTCTCGATGAGTGGCAACTTTAACTTCATCAAGGGCGTCAGCACGGAAGCCATTGACCAGGTGAATATCACGACGGGCATCGCCTCGGCCGAGGTGGCCAACACCATGTCCGGGAACGTGAACGTCACCACGAAATCCGGAACCAACGAGTTCCATGGCAGCGCCTTCTGGCTGTTCAACGCCGAAGACCTGAACGCCAGGGAGCAGTTCCTGTCCAACAAGCCGAACCTGACGTTCAACCAGTTTGGCGGCTCGCTCGGCGGCCCCATTGTCAAGAACAGGGCTTTCTTCTTCGGCGTTTTCGAGGGTTACAGGCAGCGCGGCTTTCGT
>CAYLSS010000401.1:0-4969 GCA_964385765.1 uncultured Solibacteraceae bacterium | reverse complement strand
CATCCGGCGGCGCCGCCGGGTTGCCGTCGAGCCGGTTCGTCGGGAACGCGGTGGCAAAGAACTGTACCTCTTGTCCCTGATAAGAAGCTGTAATCGTGGAAGCTTCGAAGCTTCCACTCGGATCGACGAGTTCGGGGGCAAAAAAGATCGACGCCAATCCTTCGGCATTCGTCTCGGTTGTCAAGGCGCTGATCGACCCGCGACCTTGCGTAATCGACCACGACACCGTGGCGCCGGCCACCGGCTCGCCATCGGGGCCGAGAACCTTCACTACCATGGGTTCGGCAAGACCGAAGAACTGATCGCCGATCAATTGACCCTGGCCCGAGAAGATCGAGATACCGCCCAGAGGGCCCCCGCCGCCGCCGCTGCCCACCGCCAGGTTGAACGTCACTGGCAGCGACCCGCCGATGGTCAGGTTCACGGGAATCGGCCCCGTCACGTCGCCTGGATCCACCATGACCTTGGCCAGGCCGTATTTATTCGTCCGCGACATGGCCTCGGTAATCGTGACGCCTTCGACGGTCTCCACCTCGACCGTCGCGTTGTACACCGGCACGCCGTTGACATCCAGCGCTCGGACGACGAGCGGGCGAAACGCCCCGTCCTCCCCAATTGCCTGATTGTCGTTGTAGAGAATCGAATTGACCGGGACGGCGGTCGACGAAGGCCCGGCGAATCGCAGCCCCTGCACGTCGGTGAACGCCGAGGGCGGCGAGCCCGTCAGGTTATCGTTGTTGAGGTTTACCCGCTGGATCGACTGCCCCTGCGCGTAGAACAGGAAATTCGCCTGCGGCATCTCGCCGGTCTTGACAATCGCGGAGACTTCGTCCGGAGTATTGCCCCCGGTGGGCGCGAAGATCTCGAGGTCCGATGTCGGTATCTCGATGTCGTAAATCACCTGCGCCATTTGAGAGGTCGTCAATACACGCTCGTTGCTCACCACCGCGATCCGCGAATCCATCCGAATCCGCCGCACCAGATCACCCAGCGGACCCACGGAAGAACTCACCGAACGATTGACCAAATCGAAGATCCACAGCGTCGTCCCGGTTACCACCTGGCTGTTTGTCGCGATGCCATAACGGCCGTTCGGTGTGAAGTGGACTTTGTCGGGAGTGCCGTTGAGCGAGATCCGCCCGACTTCCTCCATCGTCGTGGCGTCAATGATCACGACTTTGTTTGTGGCGCCCACGTAGAACAGGCAGTCCGGCCCCCCGGCCACCGCCGTGGACTGGCCGCTGATGTCGAGCGTTCCGTCCAGGGTGAATGTCGACAGATTGACGCGATAGAGTCGCTGGCTCACCGAGCTCAACACAAGGGCGTACTTTGAGTCGATTGTGGCCGCGACGCTGATGGGCGTCGAGCCCGTGGAGACCGTGGCCACTTCGGCGCCGGTGGTCGTGTCGAAAACGCGGAGAATACCGGCCGTTACCAGTGCATAGCGGCCGTCGGGAGTTACTTCGAGGTCCGTCGCCGCCTCGTTCCACTCGCCGCTGCGCTCGAGCACGGTGAAGCTCGCGTTCGTTTGCGTGAGCGAATCAACATTCACGTCCGCGATGGCGAAATACCGCTGGCCATCGGGTGTCGTGGCCACGTCTATCACCGGGCCCTGACCGCTCTCGAAATCGCCTGCCGCTGCCGTCGGATTGGCGGTAAACACCTGGACCGTATTCTCGATCAGCCCATCGAACAAGACGAATACGTTGTTGGCCAGCAGCGAACCGGGAACCGCGCAAAGACAACAGATGAGAATGGCGAAAACACGCATTCTAGAATTCATTGATAACCTCTGTAAAGGAATGTAAGTCGACGCGGGGGAACTGCAAAAATAAGTCTACCATTAAACGCTGTTGTTGTGAACCGGAACCGTACACCAGCCGGGAGGGGATAAGAATCACTTAGTTCTTCCCACGGCTCCCCTAGCAGCCCGTGGTGGAAGTAGTGCAGCGGGCCGCATTCGCGCCTTACGAGACTCTGTCCTGCCGCCGAAAAACGGAACCACCTCCCGCCGCCCGCTCCGAAACCAGATTAAGAAAGTGACGAGGATAAGGATGCACACTAAGCGCGGCGGCCGACCATCTTGCTACACCAATAAAGAAAAGGGGGAGCCGAAGCTCCCCCTTTTTTGACAGAGTAACGAACAGCTACTACTGATTCAGCGGCTCGCTCTTCGTGCCCGTGCGCGGGAGCGTGTCGATGGGAGCGTCCATGACCAGGGCCAGATAACCCTGGGCCAGCTTCTGGGCGCCCAGATCGCTGATGAACCCGTATCCATGAGCATACTGGAACAGGCAGTGGGCGATCACGTAGCCTTCGAAGCCAGGCGCGGCGGCAATGTTACCCTCGAGCGGACTCGCGTAGGGCTTCACGCCACCACCACTGGACAGCGTCCAGATGGCGTAGCCACCAGCGTCGATCTCTGGAGTGGTATCCACAGACGGCGGATCGCTGCCATTGGAGTTGCCGAAGTAGTAGATTTCGCAGACGCCTTCCTGATGGGTCGTGCCGAACGGATCCCGAGAGGTGTTCGAGATCACCAGACCGGTGTCGAAACCAGCCTGATTCGTCACGTACGGCCACAGCAGGTTGGTGGCGCAGCTATTGATGGTGAAGATGTCGATGTCGGTCGAGTCATCGATGAACCGCGGCTGCAGATCAGCCGAAGTGGCGACGATCACATCGGACAGCGGCGCGTAGGAGCCGGCCACTGCCGCGGTGCCGAGCGCCGGGACGCCAGCCGAGGTATTCGGCGTGTAGTCCACGCGGACGGCGACGTTTACGACGTCGTTCGACAGCGGGTTATCGCCGAGAACTTCCCAAGTGGCCGTTGCCGAACCACCGGAAACCGAAATCTCGACGAAGGAGACCAAACCATCGTGCACACCTGCGCTGCCACTGGTAACCAGTTGAGCCTGGTTGTTGGTGGATACGATGTTCTGGTCGGAAACAAATAGCGAGACGCCCGACGGGACATTCTTGAACTGCGCGAGCAGTTGTGTCCCCTGGCTCGCCAACCCGGCTTCATCGGCGTCATGCGTCGAAGAGAAGCTCGGATTGTAGAAACCGGTCTCGGTATTGTAGATAGAGCCTGGCTGGTTTTGCGGTGCGATTGCGCTCGGACTACCCGGAGTAGTAGCGACATTCCGTCTCTTGAAAGCCGTTGCAAAGCGCTCGCTGAACGTGAGCGAGATAATGCTGAAACCACTGCCAGGTGGGAAGTCATCCACACTGGCCGTCGGATCATAGCTGTCGTCAGTGTCTACGTTGCCTGTTCCCGGCTCTTCGCACTGCAGGAACGCCGCGTTGCCGGCAGAGAACGTGAGACCGTCCTGAACGAAGGCCACCACCTGCTGCGGGTTATTGATCGGGATCGACGTGGTGCCGGTCGCCGAAAGGAAGACAATCAACTGGCTCGGAATCAAGCCGCCGCCAACACCCCTCTGCGCTGCGTTCGCGCGGATATTGGTGATGCGGATAATACGAACGGCCTGCGTACCGGGCGGATCCACAGGAACGCCCAGCCATTCGACCGTGTTGCCTTCGCTCACCGTGTTGCCGGTAACGAACCGACCCTGCCACACGTTGGCTTCGGTCTGGCCGAAGTTCGTGTCGACGGGACCGGGTGGCTCCGGAACCGAGGCGACGTCCGAGTAGTCGACACCCGGCTCCTCGCCCGAACCAACGGCCTCGCAGCCATCATCCTCGGTGCAGATCGCCTGAGCGGCCGGGGCCGGATCATCGATCATTAGTAGAGCTTCATTCCAGGGACCGTCCAACAACCGGCTGGTGACGTTGGTGTTCAGGAAGGCACGGAAGTTCACCTTCGGCACAAACTGACCACCGGCCGTTGGGGTACCGCCCGTGCAATTCAAAACGACGTCACCAACCAACTCGGCCAAACCTTCAGCGCGAACAATTGGCGGAACGCCGGCGTTGGCCACGCACTGGAACGCCGGGGTGACGCCAATTTGTGCGTGCACTGCCGTGGCCATCATCGCGATGAGCGCCAACAGCAGGAAACTTTTGCGAAAAGTTACCATTTCCTTCTCCTTAGCGGAATCTGAATTTGAGATTGATGGAAGTTCTCTTTCAACCTGAGCCTCAACGCCTCGCCCATCGAAGCACTGCCTGGTCGGCGCGACTTCCCGGCGAGGTCCTGCTTCAACTGAATACCGTTAGCTCAAATTGAGTTCGACCTCTTGATATTCTTTATCGTTCATTTGTGCTCGCGGGATTCATCTTCGAAATGAATGCCGCTGCCGTCGTTGGACGCAATCAGACTATGTTTAACACCCGCGGCAGCTTAAGTCAAGCAGATTCTGTCGCCTGAAGCCAAAGCCGGTGTCGTCCAGACTGCCCACCAGACTGTGATTTAATCACGCCTGCGGACCGATGTCAACGAAGGAAACGGGAAATGCCGAATTTCGGGGTTCGAAGACCGAAACTCGCCCCTCAACGGATCCAGCTTCCCTATTCTTCCATGATCCGGACCAGTTTCCGGAAGCGGCTCTTCAGTTCGTCGGTCGCCTCGGTTACCTGGTTTGTGTCGTAGATGACACGGGGAGTGAGGAAGATTACCAGTTCGGTCCGATCCCGATCCATCGACTTGGCCCCGAACAGGAAACCGAGAATCGGAATGCGGTGCAGGACCGGGAGGCCACCGCTCGACTGGGTTTGCGTTTCGTTGATGATTCCGCCGATGGCGATCGTGTCCCCATCCCGGACCGTCACCTGCGTGCCGACGGTGCGCTTGGAGAACGATGGGGACTGGATTTCGCCCGGCGCCGGCGGTATCGGCGTGCTGATCTCTTGGTCGATAACCATTGTCACCACGCCGCTGGGGTTCACCCGGGCGAGGATGGCCAAGGTCGTGCCGCTGTTGCGGTTGGCGATATTGTTCGTGAACAGTGAGCTGCCGCCGCTTTGGATCGGCGTGACCGCCTGCGCGGTGAGGGTCGGCAGGGCC
>CAYLSS010000400.1:0-4975 GCA_964385765.1 uncultured Solibacteraceae bacterium | reverse complement strand
ACCTACCACGTTCGATAGCCACGGTTCTCGCCGCAGTTCCTGTGAGAGAGGCCGAAGCGTCCCGGCACTCCTTTCTCGGAATGCTCTTTCGCGTGCGCAGCGCTGCCGTCTTCGGGATTGACGCCCAGTTGATCGATGTCGAGGTCGACGTGTATCCGGGCTCCACTCGCGACTTCGTGACTGTGGGTCTTCCCGACACGGCTGTGAGGGAGAGCCGGGAGCGGATCAAATCGGCGCTCATTAACTCGGGTTTCGGCTATCCGGGTAAGTCGGTGACCATCAACCTTGCCCCCGCCAACATGCGTAAGGAGGGCGCCGGCTTCGACCTGCCGATGGCGCTCGGAATCCTCGGCGCGATGGGCAAGGTGAAGCCGACTGATCGTTTCATGCTGGCTGGTGAGTTGTCGCTGGACGGATCGCTGCGGCCGGTGCGGGGCATGCTCCCGATCGCAGTATGCGCGCTCGAACGGGGAATCCGCAGCCTCGTTGTGCCCCAGGACAATGCCGCCGAAGCGGCGGTGGTCGAAGGCGTGGCGGTGTACGGGCTCAGGCATCTGGCCGAGGTGGTTGACCTGCTGAATCAGCCGGACAGCCGTCAGCCGGCGCCGTCGACGGCTTCCGGCAACGGACACCGTGGCAACGCCACGCACGACTTTCGGGAGGTCTACGGCCAGACAGCCGCCAAGCGGGCGTTGGAGGTAGCCGCCGCGGGCGCGCACAATGCGCTTATGATCGGTCCCCCCGGCAGCGGCAAGACGATGCTGGCCAAACGCTTACCGGGGATCCTGCCGGCGCTTACGTTTGAAGAGGCACTGGAGACGACCAAGATCCATAGCGTCGCAGGGGTGCTGGAGCCCGGGCTCGGACTCGTTAGCGAGCGTCCGTTCAGATCGCCTCACCATCGGGTGTCCGACGCGGGGCTGCTGGGCGGCGGGACCGGGGTTCCCCGCCCCGGCGAGGTCAGCCTCGCCCACAATGGGCTGCTCTTTCTCGACGAGCTGCCGGAGTTCAATCGAAACGTCCTGGAACTGCTCCGACAGCCCCTCGAGGATGGCTCGGTGACGCTCGCCCGCGCCAGCATGACGCTCTCGTTTCCCGCCAGCTTCATGCTGGTCGCTGCCATGAACCCCTGTCCGTGCGGCTACTACGGCGACACCACGCGCGAATGCCGCTGCACCGGTGCGATCATCCAGCGCTATCTCGGAAAGATCAGCGGCCCGCTGCTCGACCGGATTGACCTGCACATCGAGGTACCGGCCGTCGATTACACGGAACTGCGGGGCAAAGGAGACGGCGTCAACTCAGCGACAATGCGCGAGCGCGTCGAAGCCGCCCGCAAAGTCCAGCGCGGGCGAGGCTTCTACAACGCCCATATCCCGAATCGCCACCTCCGCAAGCTCAGCGTCCTCGACCCGGCCGGAGAGCGCACGCTCGAAATGGCGGTCCGCCGCCTCGGCCTGTCCGCTCGAGCGCATGACCGCATCCTGAAGGTCGCCCGCACCATCGCCGATTTGGGCGGCTCGGAAACCGTGTCGGCGAAGCATGTGGCCGAAGCGGTGCAGTACCGCAATCTGGACCGCAGCTACTGGAGCTAGTTTCAAAACGGTCGCCAATCTGTCCGGTCTTGAGGGGGCTGAGGCAGTCGTCTACTAGATTAGCCAACCGTCTCGGTTTCGACCTGTTGTTCCTGCTGCCAGCGGAGACGGCCCTGGTGCTCTTCGTAAAGCGTGCTGAATCCAGCCCAGAAGTAGCCACCGACGAACAGGAGCAGGAAAGGAACGGCCAGGAAATTGTAGGAGCCGATCGCGAACCACACAATCCCCAGGAAGCCGGCGCCAAAGAGGATCTCAACGAAGGGGAGAAGGCCGCTGCGACGATGGTACGTTCGGTCGTTGCTCCTGGAATGACCCGGGCCGCTGATGACGTACTTGGCGGTGCGGGCGAATTCGGTCGGAATCCGCAGAACGGCTTCCATGAAAGCTCGCGAGTTGATCACCGTCAGTCCAATGCCGGCGGCGATTATCATCGGCATGAGGATGATCGCCCGGCTCCAATGCTGGCGGTCCCGCACGTGCTGGGCGTAAAGATAGAAGACCCACAGCGAGCAGAAAGCCAACAGGATGATCGGCAGGTCCAGCAACAGCATCTCGAACCAGCCCATGTGGAAGCGCAAGATCATCACCGGAAGTATCAGCACGGAAACGAGAATCATGACCGGATAGGAGACATTGGGTGTCAGGTGTAAGAATGCCTCGATCTTATGCCGAAGAGAAATCGGCGCGCGCAGAATCTGCGGCAGCAGTTTTAAGGCCACCTGCGTGAGTCCCTTGGCCCACCGGCTCTGCTGGGTTTGGAAGGAGTAGGTCTCCACTGGCAGCTCGGACGGGCTTTCCACGTCGGGCAGATAGCGGAATTTCCAACCTTTGACCTGGGCGCGATAGCTGAGATCGCAGTCTTCGGTAAGCGTATCGTGCTGCCAGCCGCCCGCATCCGTAATCATCTCCTTGCGGAGGATTCCCGCAGTTCCGTTGAAGTTGAAAAAGAGACCGGCGCTCGCCCGGGCGGTATGCTCGAGCAAGAAGTGCGCGTCAAGCATCAATGCCTGAACCTCGGTCAGCAGACTGTAATTGCGATTCAAATAGGTCCAGCGGGTCTGGACCATACCGATCTTCGGGTCCGTGAAGTGGTGAACCGTGCGCTCCAGGAAGTCTGGATTTGGAACGAAATCGGCGTCGAATATGGCGATCAGCTCGCCTGTAGCCGTCTCCATTCCAGCCTCGAGGGCGCCCGCCTTGAATCCGGTGCGATCGGTGCGATGGCGGTACTCGATGTCGTGGCCCTGAGCGCGATACTGGCCGACGAGGCGCGACGCAACGGCGCGCGTTTCATCGGTCGAATCATCGAGGACCTGGATCTGGAGCAGCTCGCGGGGATACCGGATGCGGGTCACGGCATCGAGCAGCCGTTCGACCACAAAGCGCTCGTTGTACAGTGGCAGTTGGATCGTCACCCGCGGCAGTTGCTCAAACTTACGCGCCGGCTTCGGATTGCGCGCCTCTCGGTGAATCAGGTGGCGGGCGATGGTGGCATAGCGGTTCAACCCATACAACGACAGGATGCCGAGGAGCACGAAGTAGGGGATCAGCAGCGAGTAATCGAACCAATCGAGACGGTGGATGCCGGCGAAAGTGTCATCAAAGAACAATCGCGACACGCTCTCCGGCGCCGATCCCCATATGAGGACGACCGCCCCCTGTACAGTAGTAACCATAGGCTTCTGTTTTAGTCCGAACTCGTTCCTGTGCCCGAAACAGGCGGCTTAGGGGCCGTTGAGAAATGAGATTCTTGTCCTCTGCCTCAGTTCAACTGCTGCTCATCGGCTTCGCCCTGGAAGTCCTCTATCTCGCCCTGCTTCAACAGGGCGACCTCCGGCACCGAATTCCAGAAGCGAGTGGCCTGCTTCTCCTGCTGGGTTCATTCTACCTTGTTTCGATATACATCGCCCAAAGTATTGACAAAAGTCAACATTCCCGTAACAGAGATCAACGGCCTCGGCGCCGGCAGCTACTCATGGTGATTCTGCTCCCGGCGATAGTGTTTCGGCTGACGGCATGGACCATGGCGCCGGCGCTGTCGGATGATGTCTTCCGTTATCGCTGGGAAGGCATGGTGCAGGCGGCGGGCGGCAATCCGTATCAATCGCGGCCGGTTGATGAGACTTGGGTGGGGCTGCGCGACGAGACCTATGGACGAGTCGGCGGCAAAGACGTCAAGGCCGGTTACGGACCGCTGATCGAGATGATCGAAGCTGTCACGTATCGCGGGGCGAGCGCGTTGACGGATGATCCGTACGCGCAGGCGCACCTGTTTAAAGCTCCTTCGGCGCTGTGCGATCTGGGGACCATCGCGGTGCTGGCGGCGCTGCTGGCCGCCCGTGGCATGCCGACCGGACGGCTGCTCGTCTACGCCTGGTCGCCGCTGGCCGTGATCGAGTTCTGGGGGACGGGCCACAACGACGCCATCGCCATCTTCTTTGTCGTGCTTGCGCTGCTGCTGGCGGCGCGCGAGCGCTGGTGGTGGGCATTCGGGGCGCTGAGCCTCGGAGCATGCGCCAAGATCTGGCCGCTGATCCTGTTTCCCCTGTTCGCCGGCTGGCGCGGATGGCGCCCTCTGCGCTGGTACCAGTGGATCGTGCTGCCGCCGATCGCGATTGTGTTGGCTGTGCCGTTTTGGAGCGACGTGAGCGAGAATGCCGACTTCATGACGGGCTTCCTCGGTGGCTGGCGCAACAATGACAGTTTCTACGGGCTGCTTTTGTGGCTCACCGGCGCCGAAGATCCCGCCAAGCACACAGCCGCAGGAATCGTGATCGCCGCGGCCGTGCTGGTCACGTTGCTCCGGTGGCCGCTCGAGCGCGCTACGCTCACCGTGGTTACGGTGCTGCTCCTGGTCAGCTCCAATTGTCACCCCTGGTATCTGACCTGGATGACCCCGCTGCTGGCCTTCCACCCGGTGGCGGGGCTGCTGCTCTGGACGGTGCTCGCCCCGCTGGCCTATCGGGTGGTCATCGAGTGGGTGTTGTCGGGCCACTGGGAAGGATCAACGCCATGGCGGTGGTGGATCTATGTGCCCGTATTCGGGATGCTGGCCGGCACTGGAGTGGCCCGGCTGGTCCGGAGCAGGACTCGTCGCTGACCCCTCGCAGTTGCCTCCTCGCCGTTAAGGTTCCTCCGGCTCGTCCTGCCATGATGGTGGAGCATCGTTATCCTGCTCGCAGTTGCCTCCTCGCCGTTAAGGTTCCTCCGGCAATCCGCCGATTGGTGCACCAAGGCGAGAACAATCTTAACCCGCGCTCACTTAATGGAGTAGAGGGTGATGGCCGAGGCCTCGCCCCACCGAATCGGATAAGAACGCAAGTTGCCAGATCCAAAGCACTTGTGTCGCGCAATGGACAAGATATCAGTTGTGCCGGGAG
>CAYLSS010000399.1:0-4999 GCA_964385765.1 uncultured Solibacteraceae bacterium | reverse complement strand
GTCCTTCGTGGTGTGAAGACTGTCAGTATTGGCGTGCTCACGCGCGCGGCTGAGATTGCCCTCGTAAAGGTCGCAGACCGTCCGTAGCTCGACGCCTTCCATCTCCTCGAACTTCTGCATCAGGTAGAAACCGCGGGTACCGACGCCGATGACCGCGACACGGATGTTGTCATTCGGACTCCGCTGAGCCAGGACGGCCGGAGCAGCGGTAGCGGCGGTCACTCCGGTGAGAAAGCTTCTGCGATCGAATCTCTGGGCCATTCGGATCTCCTTGTTCTGGTTCCCAGCTTATACCACACCCGAAATCGAGAGATCTTCGACTCGTCCTGCTTACTCTAAAGGCTGCAGGTCGCCGAGCATGGTCGGGATGAGCTCGGCGACGGTGGGATGATTGTGCACGGCTCGCTGAACCACCGTGTACGGAGCGTCGGCGTACATCACCTCGATGATGGAGTGGATGACCTCGTCGCCGCCGACACCGAGAATCGCCGCGCCCAGAAAACGTTCCGTTTCGCCGTCGACAAGCGCCTTCATCAGGCCCTTGGTCTCGCCCTTCTCTCTGGCCCGTGAGACACGCTCCATGGGGCGTGTCGCCATCAGCACTTTCCGGGGGGAAGACCGAGCTTCGCGCTCCGTCATCCCGACGCGTCCCAGCGGCGGATCAATGTAAAGACCAAAGTTCAGAATCCGATCAGTCACGCGCCGCTTTCCGTTTTCAAATAGATTGGCCATGGCGATCTCGGCATCGTTGTAGCTGGTATGCGTGAAGGCGCCGCGCCCGTTGCAGTCGCCCAGCGCCCAGACTCCGTCCACGCTGGTTTTGAGTTGGTCATCCACCTGGATATAACCGCGCTTGTCGGTTTCGATGCCCGCCTTGTCGAGTCCGAGGTCGTGCGTGTTGGGACGCCTGCCGGTAGCCACGAGAAGATGTGATCCCTCCACGGTGCGAGCCTTGCCCTCGCAGGTCATCTTCACCGCCAAGCCGTCACCGCGCTTCTCAATCCGGTAGTCGCCCGTATCCGTGCAGATCTCCACGCCTTCGTCAGTGAGGATGCCCGCAATCGCTTCGGCAATGTCATCGTCCTCGCGCGTCAGGATCCGGCCACTGCGCTGCACGATGGTGACCCGGCTTCCGAAGCGCCGGAACATCTGACCAAATTCGAGCGCGACGTAACCGGCGCCGAGAATCACGAGGTGCTCCGGCAGAAAGTCGACCTCCATGAGGCTGGAGTTGGTCAGGTATTCCACATCGTCGATGCCCTCGACCGGCGGTATGAAAGCCCGTCCCCCGACGTTGATGAAGATTCGGTCCGATTGAAGAGACTCGCCATTGACCTCGATGGTGTTGCGGCTGGTGAAGCGGGCGTGGCCCCTGTAGACGGTGACCTTTTCCATATCGTCGAGCCAGCTCTCGATGCCCTCATTCGAAGGCTTGACGATCGCATCCTTCCGCTCCTTGACCTTCTTCATATCGACACGGACGGTTCCATCGACCACCACGCCATAGTCGGCTGCACGGCGCGCCATGTAAGCCGCGCGAGCGCTTGCGACCATGGCTTTTGTCGGTGTGCAGCCCGTGTTGACGCAGGTCCCGCCAAACAGCTTGCGCTCGATGACGGCAACGTCCAGGCCTTCCTGGACCAGACGTGCGGTGAGCGGGGGGCCCGCTTGTCCCGTCCCAATGACAATGGCGTCGTATTGTTTAGCCATGCTTCTCCTCCATCACAGATATTGTCGCCTCTCCACTTGCCGCTTATGTTATGTACTTGACCACTGGGACAACGCATTGTTTCGGTACAATCTGAAGATCGCGCTTGCGGATGACTGTCCGTTGTTCGAAGACGGACGCAGAGCACGTTGGCGGGTCTTCGCGTGCGTGGTTCCATGAGTCTGTTCAATGCTCTGAGAAGATGATTCCAATGCCGGCGCACTCGCGGGCGGTTTTCCCGCTCAGAGCAGTTCTGCTCGACGTTGATGGCACACTGTATTGCCAGGCCTCGCTGAGACGACGGATGTTGGGGCGGCTGTTGGCGTACACCGCGATGCACCCACGACAGGGCTTCGAGATTATCCGCGTACTCTCCGCCTACCGGCGTTCGCTCGAGCGTCTCCGGATGTTGGATGGGGATCTGATCATTCCAGACCAACAACTGCAGGACACTTGTCTCGCCACAGGATGCTCGCGCGCTACTGTTGACGGGGTCGTGCAGCGCTGGTTTCGGGAGGAGCCCCTGTCGCTGCTGGCCAATTCTTTGCGCCCCGGGCTGGCGAATTTCCTGTCGGCCGCGAAGGACGCCAATCTACGCATTGCCGCCTTCTCGGACTATGACGCGAAGGACAAGCTCGAGGCGCTGTGCGTTGGGCACTATTTCGATTTGACGATTTCCTCGGCAGATCCAGAGGTGCAACGCTACAAGCCGGATCCCAGAGGCCTGTTGGTGGCATTGGCCCGTCTCAACGTCTCAACGGAAGAAGCAGTCTACATCGGTGACCGGCCTGAGGTCGACGCCGAAGCAGCCCGCCGTGCCGGCGTGCGGGCGGTTGTGATCGGCGCCCGTTCCCGGCGCGATCGCGCTTCAGCCGAGAAGTGGCTGATTGCAAAAGACTTTGATGAACTCGAGCAAAGGCTCAGACGCGGCGAACTATGAGCTTGTGCGACAACGTCGAATGAAATCCTGAGACAGGGCTGAGGACGTCGGATAGAGTACTAAGAGTAACATTTTGCCCAGCTTCTCTTCCTCTCTGCGTTATACTGAAACAGTTCGGAGGAGCAGAAATTGAGTGCACCCCCTAGCTGTCGTCGGGCCGGTCACCCGTATTCCTGTTTAGCAGCGGCAGGACCTGGCAATTCTTGGTTTGCGGGGTGAGTCAGCAGGTCTGTCGAGGAGGAGACACCGCATTGAGATTGCTCGAGAGTGAATCGACAGTTGCGCCTGCCGCCGTGAGTTCACGTTCCTCACTAGGGCGTTTGAAGGCGCACATTGAGATAGCTAGGCCAGACCACATCGTCAAGAACGTTTTCGTTCTGCCGGGCATTCTTATCCCTCTGAGCTTCGACACGAGGCTGATTGGCGTCAGCCTGGTGCCACAGGTGTTGCTTGGCCTGGTGGCGGTGTGCCTGGTGGCATGCAGCAACTACGTGATCAATGAACTGCTCGATGCCCCGTACGACCGGTTTCATCCGACCAAGAGAAACCGGCCCGTACCTTCCGGCAAGGTCAATATCTCGGCGGCCTGGGTCCAGTGGCTTCTGATGTTTCTGGCTGGAGTTGTCATCGGGTGGCAGGTGTCTCAACTTTTCGCCGTCACATTGGGGGCTCTTTGGCTGATGGGCATCGCCTACAACGTTCCCCCGATTCGCACGAAGGACATAGTGGTAATAGACGTGATGTCAGAGGCAGCCAACAATCCCCTGCGGATGCTGCTGGGATGGTTCATGGTGACGACCGCCATGCTTCCTCCCGTATCACTCCTGGTCGCATATTGGATGGTCGGCTGCTACTTCATGGCTTTAAAGCGATTCAGTGAACACCGCGAGCTCCACAATCAAGAGATAGCAGTGGCCTACCGGCGGTCTTTGGGAGCCTATACCGAACGGACGCTCCTTGTTTCCGTCATGTTCTATGCTGCGACGGCGATGCTGTGTTTCGGGGCATTCATTGTTCTGTACCGCCTGGAGTTGGCACTATCCTTCCCCCTGGTGGCGATGACGATGGCTCTTTACCTGGATCTTGCTTTCAGCCCGGCCAGCCCCGTGCAGAACCCGGAGAAGCTGTACCGCTGCAAGAAGTTGATGGTTTCCGTTTTCGCATGCGCCGTCGCTATGACCGTCCTGTTCTTCGTAGATCTGCCGCGCTTCAATGACTTGTTCAAGCCGACTTTACCGAGAGTAGTGATAGAGTACGTCCAGGATGTCGTCGAGAAGTAGCGGGGGCTTCGGGGCAGCAGCCAGTTGCACAGGATCCAGATGCAGAGGGCTCGGAAGCCGCCACTTCGCCCCACACCAGCCAGTATGATCGGTGGACGACAGCAAGCCGGAGCTTCGAGCCTTCTGCTCCGCTGGTG
Source organism: uncultured Solibacteraceae bacterium (assembly GCA_964385765.1). Classification (GTDB taxonomy): domain Bacteria; phylum Acidobacteriota; class Terriglobia; order Bryobacterales; family Bryobacteraceae; genus CAWELS01. The sequence goes on along the minus strand of CAYLSS010000399.1, from coordinate 934 downwards.
GCCCTGGTGTGCTCTTCTGGGGCTATTCCTATTCGTAACCTTGTTTCTGCAGTGGATCGATGGCGGGTATCGATCCGGGTTTGGAGCCAACCACGATGAACCCGCCCACTACATCTCAGCTTTGATGATCCACGACTATGTGAAATCTGGCTTTCAAGAACCTCCGCTCCAGTTTGCCTCCAATTACTACCTTCACTACCCGAGTATGGCCATTGGTTTCTGGCCGCCGCTGTTCTACGGATTGGCAGCCGTCTGGATGCTTCTCTGCGGCATCGGACGCGATTCTGTTTTGATCCTGATCGCCATCATCTCGGCAATTCTGGCAATAGTCATCGCGAAGCGTGTAAGAGATGATTTCGGCTTTCCGGCTGGTGTCGCTGCAGGGTTGATGTTCTGCCTCTTTCCAGTCGTTCGATGGCATAACAATCTCGTGCTCACCGACGGCCTGGTCGCCCTGTTCGGCTTCAACGCCTTACTCCGATGGGGCGAGTATCTCGAACGACCCACAATCCGTAACGCCATAGTATTTTCCTTGTTAACCGCGCTCGGACTGATGACGAAGATCAGTGCGGCATTCGTGTTTCCGGCTGCCGGCGTAGCTCTCCTGCTCAGCGGCCGGATTTCACTGCTGCGAAAAAGAAACACCTGGCTTGCCTTTCTGGTGATCGGGGTCATCTGCGCGCCCTGGTATTTCGCATTCGGAGGTCTTTCCCGAGAAGGCTTTGTCCCCGACCGCGAGCCATCGTCTGTCGTGGCGTGGAACGTGACGAAGAGCGCTTACGAAGTAGCCGGCCCGATTGTGTTGATTGCCGGGATCGTGGGAGTAATCTCATTGCTGCGAGGGCTCCGGCCGGTACCCGGCCGCTGGGGTGTTCTGATCGGCCAGGTTCTGGCGGTAAGCGCCATGCTTGTTGTCGCCCCAGTGTACCTGGAG
>CAYLSS010000398.1:2155-5008 GCA_964385765.1 uncultured Solibacteraceae bacterium | reverse complement strand
AGAGAAGACGCCCGACAGGGTGTGGACGGTAGTTACATATTTCAGTCTGTGGGCGGTCCGGCTTGCCGGCTTCCTGCCCGACGTCACGGCTCATGTTTCCCGTGACGAAGCGGGCTTGGCCGAGGAGATGCTGCGGAGGCCGATTGATCAACTCACTCCGCGTCCGTGGTCGAAACACACCGCGGCGAGGCTTCGCCGGTTTCTCATCCGGCAGATGGAAGAACAGATCGAACACCGATTGCGAACAGCGCAGTACTTAGAGACGCTCTAGATTGCGCCATCCACGGTTCTTGCTCATTCAAGGCGATGGATTCCTACCAGGAAATACTCTCGAAGTTGAAGACCTACTGGGGCCGGCGGGGGGTGATCCTCCAGGAGCCGTACGACGTCGAGGTTGGCGCCGGGACGATGTGCCCCGAGACCTTTCTGCGGGTGCTGGGACCGGAACCATACCGCGTCGGCTACGTGCAGCCAAGCCGCCGCCCGGCCGACGGCCGCTACGGCGACAATCCGAACCGTCTTTACAAGCACCAGCAATATCAGGTGATTCTGAAGCCCACTCCCGAAGACGTCATTGATCAGTACCTGGCGAGTCTCGAGGCCATCGGCATTGACCTCGACAAACACGACATCCGGCTCGAAGAGGACAACTGGGAGGCGCCCACGCTCGGCGCTTGGGGGATCGGCTGGCAGGTGATGCTCGACGGCCTCGAGATCACTCAGTTCACCTATTTCCAGCAGTGCGGCGGCATCGATCTCGAACTCGTGCCGGTTGAACTGACCTATGGGATGGAACGAATCGCGGCGTTCCTGCAGGGCAAGGATTCGATCTACGACATCGAGTGGGCTCCCGGCTTCACCTACCGCCAGGTTCGCTTCGCCGATGAACTGCAAATGTCGGTTTACAACTTCGAGGAAGCCGACGTGGAAACCCTGACGAAGCTCTTCGACCTGCACGAAGCCGAGTGCCGGCGCCTGCTCGACCGCTACGAAGCCTACGAGCACAAGCGCCGTTTCCCGGTTCTCGGCGCCTATGAGCATGTCTTGAAGTGCTCGCACCTGTTCAATCTGCTGGATGCCCGGGGCGCGATCAGCGTCACCGAGCGGGTCGGCGTCATCCAGCGCGTCCGCCGTCTCGCGGTTGGGACCGCCGGAATCTGGCTCGATCAGCAAAGGTCGAGCGAGGAGGCGGCGTAATGGCGAAGGATTTCCTGCTCGAGATCGGCTCCGAGGAAATTCCCGATTGGATGATCCGGCCGGCGCTTGGAGAGCTCCGGGAGCTGTTCACCAGGATGCTGGCGGATCATCAACTGGATGGCCGTGTCACGGCGGTGGAAGCAACGCCGCGCCGCCTGGTGCTGCGCGCCGCCGGCCTCCCGCTTAAGCAGAAGACCAAGACGGAAACGCTCACCGGTCCGCCGGTAACGGCCGGCGAACGCGCGGCTGACGGATTCGCCCGGCGTCACGGCGTGACCGTCGATCGACTTTCCAAAACCAAAACCGGCAAGGGCGAATACTACCAGGTAAAGAAAAAGACGCCGGGCCGGAAGACGCTCGATATCCTCGCCGAGCAGCTTCCCCGAATCATCCTTGGAATTCACTGGCCGAAATCGATGTACTGGACGGGCAGGGACGGACCCCGGTTCATCCGCCCGATTCGGTGGTTGGTCGCGCTCCTTGGAACGCAGGTGGCGCCGTTCGAGATCGCCGGGGTCGCCGCCGGCCGATCTTCCAGCGGGCATCGCCAGCTCGGATCCAAGCGGCTGTCGGTCACCATCGACACCCACGCCACGCGGCTGGCAAAAAACGGCGTCATCCTCTCGGCCGACCAGCGGAGACAGCGGATCCAGAGCGGCATCGCCGCGCTGCTCAATGGGCGGAACCTCATCGCGAAGCCCGATGACGCCCTCCTCGAGACCCTCACTTATCTCAACGAGTACCCCACTCCGATTCTCGGCGCTTTCGACGAGGCCTTCCTCGCCCTTCCCATGGAAGTGCTGGTCACTGTCATGCGGCATCACCAGCGATACTTCTCGGTGCTGGAGGCCGACGGCAGCCTGGCCCCGCACTTCATTGCGGTGATGAACACCGCCGCCGATCCCGACGGTCTTGTCCGCGCGGGCAACGAGCGCGTGCTGCGAGCGCGCTTCAACGACGCCCGTTTCTTCTGGGACTTCGACCAGCGTCAGCCGCTTCGGAACCGCGTGGACCACCTGGCCAGCGTCACCTTCCAGAAGCATCTTGGCTCGTACCTCGACAAGGCGCACCGCAGCGTGGCGATTCTCGAATCCCTCGGCGCTTCCGAGCACGCAATGCGCGCGGCCCTGCTCGCCAAGTGCGATCTCACCACCGAAATGGTCGGCGAGTTCCCCGAATTGCAGGGCGTCGTCGGCGGACTTTACGCCAGGGCCCAGGGAGAGAGCGAAGAGGTCGCCCAGGCGATCTACGATCATTACAAGCCGGCGTCGATGGACGACGAGATCCCGTCAACCGCGGACGGACGCCTCGTGTCACTGGCCGACAAGCTGGACTCATTGCGCGAGTGCTTCCGTATCGGACTGATTCCAAGTGGGTCAAAAGACCCATTTGCGTTACGCCGCGCGGCCCAAGGCGTCGTTCGGATCCTCGTCGAGGGTGGACTGACGCTCTCGGTTGCTGCGCTTGCCGGAAGAAATGAAACGCTGGTCGAGTTCCTTCGCGACCGGATGAGATACTACTTCCGCGAGAAGCTGGGTTACGCCTACGATGAGGTGAACGCCGTACTGGCAGCGGGTGCGGATGACCTGGTGGATGTTGAAATACGGCTTAGGGCGGTCCAGGCGGTCCGCCCCACAGACAATTTTGAACCGATCG
>CAYLSS010000398.1:0-2145 GCA_964385765.1 uncultured Solibacteraceae bacterium | reverse complement strand
GCTTCAAACGGATTCAGAACATCCTGCTCCAAGCCGGCTACGGGGGCGGCGGCAAAGTGGCAATAGAACTGCTTAAAGACCACGAAGAACAACAGTTACATTCTGCCTTCAGTCAGGTGCGGCAGGAGTTCGAAGCGCACCGAGCCAAGCGCGACTATCAGCCCGCGCTAGAGGCGATTGCCTCCTTGCGGCCGCCGGTCGATCGATTCTTCGATCATGTACTGGTGAACGCGCCGGAGGAGGACGTCCGGCAGAACAGGCTGGCACTGCTGGCGAGCCTGCTTGACGAATTTTCTTCAATCGCCGATTTTTCGGAGATTGTGACATCCAGGAGTTGACGAGCGCCCGCCGTTTCGCGGGTTCTACGCAGGTCGCGGACCTGCACGACAGGTACTGATCAATAAGGAGCAGGAAGCAGCTATGAGCAAGTATGTATATTCGTTTGGCGGAGGGACGGCCGACGGTCACGGCACCATGAAGGATGAGCTGGGCGGCAAGGGCGCCGGCCTGGCCGAAATGAGCCGCACCGGCGTTCCGGTGCCTCCCGGTTTCACGATCACCACCGACGTCTGTAACCTCTACTTCGAAAATGACGGGAAGGTCCCCAAGGAGGTGGATGATCAAGTCTCCGAGGCTCTCGCGAAGCTCGAGGAGATGATGGGGCAAAAGCTCGGCGACCCGGAAAACCCCCTGCTGGTCAGCGTCCGTTCCGGGGCGAAATTCTCCATGCCCGGTATGATGGACACCGTCCTCAACCTCGGCCTCAATGACCAGAGCGTCAAGGGGCTGATCGCCAAAAGCGGCAGCGAGCGGTTCGCCTATGACTGCTATCGCCGCTTTATTCAGATGTTCGGCAACGTGGTCCGCGGGATCGAAAAGGAACATTTCGAAGAGGTCTTCGACAAGCAAAAGAAGAAGGCCAAAGCGAAGTTCGACACGGATCTGACGGCCGAAGACCTCAAGAAGATCATCGACGAATACAAGAAGGTCTACAAGAAGGCCACCAAAGAGAATTTCCCGCAAGACCCGCGGAAGCAGCTCGAAATGGCCCGCAACGCTGTCTTCAGCTCCTGGTGGAATCCTCGCGCTTCGCACTACCGCAAGATGAACAAGATCGCCGACAATCTCGGCACCGCGGTCAACGTGCAGACAATGGTCTTCGGCAACCTGGGCGAGACCTCGGCCACCGGCGTCGGCTTCACCCGCAACCCGGCCACCGGCAACAAGGAGTTCTACGGCGAGTACCTCATCAACGCCCAGGGCGAGGACGTGGTGGCCGGCATCCGGACGCCCCAGCCGATCGTGAAGCTGAGCGAAGAGATGCCCGAGGTCTATGAGCAGCTCAACGAGATCACCACCAAGCTGGAGCAGCACTACCGCGACGTTCAGGACTTCGAGTTCACCATCCAGGACGGGAAGCTGTACATGCTGCAGACCCGGAACGGCAAGCGCACCGGCCCCGCGGCGGTGAAGATTGCCGTCGACATGGTCCACGAAGGCCTGATTTCGAAGGCGGAAGCCGTGATGCGCGTCGATCCGGCGCAGCTCGATCAACTGCTGCATCCGCTCATCGAGCCGGCTTCACGCAAGAAGCTGAAGCTTTTGGCGAAGGGGCTGCCGGCGTCTCCGGGCGCTGCCGTCGGCAAGATCGTTTTCACCGCCGATGACGCGGTGGAAGCGGCCAAGAAGCATCCGGTCGTGCTCGTTCGCAAGGAGACGGTCCCGGACGACATCCACGGCATGGAGGTCGCCAAGGGGATTCTGACATCCCGCGGCGGAATGACCTCGCACGCAGCCGTGGTCGCCCGCGGCATGGGTATTCCCTGTGTCGCCGGCGCCGAGGGTATCTCCATCGACGCGCGCACCAAGAAGGTCAATGTCGACGGCACGGCGCTCAAAGAGGGCGACTGGATCTCACTCGACGGCACCCTCGGCGAGGTCTACTCCGGCCAGGCCGAAACGACCGAGCCTGACCCCACTTCCGGCATCCTGGCCGAGTTCATGGCCTGGGCCGACGAGTTTCGCGGTGATTTCGGCGTGCGCGCCAACGCGGACGTGCCGCGCGACGCTAAGGTCGCCCGGAAGTTCGGCGCTGAGGGCATCGGCCTTTGCCGCACCGAGCACATGTTCTTCGGCGAGGGCCGC
>CAYLSS010000397.1:0-5009 GCA_964385765.1 uncultured Solibacteraceae bacterium | reverse complement strand
CCAGCTCAAATCCGAGCACTCTCGCCGTCAGGAAAATGGCCAGGACGTTCAAAGCAGGGCCTGCGTACAGGAAAGCCGCCGCCGGCCCGAGACCCGCCCCCACACGGTAAATGCCGGCGAACATCGGCAGCACGCTGCAAGAGCAGACTGCCAGGACCGTACCGGAAACCGAAGCCACCGAGTACGCTTCCACCTTCTTCGCCTTCGGCCCCAGGTGCCGGAGCACGGCCTCCTTCGAAAGGAACGTCGTGATCGCCCCGGCAATAAACAACGCCGGTACAACGCAGGCAAGCGTGTGGTTCCGCGCATACCACTGCAGCATCCGAAAAGCCTCCAGGATGGCCGCCTGTACCTTCGGGTTGGATAACGGCAGATAGTAGGCTGTCACGAAAACAGCGGCAAAGGTTCCGAAAATCTTCCATTCTCTCGGCATGCTCAATTGCTATATGGCCATATAGCCATCACTTTCCGAAAAAAAAACGCCTACACGGACGCGAGTTCCTGTTGGGCTTTCAGGTTCTCACTGAGCACGGCCTCCATGCACCCGAAGAAGCCATCCAGGCATTGACACTTCACTGAGTAGAAGCTCATCGATCGCTCCTTGCGAACGCCGACCAGACCGGTGTCCCTGAGAATGGCCAAGTGTTTGGAGACCGTACTCTGGTCGGCTCCAGCAAGCTTCGTCAGATCGCAGACGCACATCTCCCCCTTCTGCTTGAGGGCATCGAGGAACATGAGACGTGTCGGATGGCTCAACGCTCTGGCGATTTTGGCGCGTGCTTCGTAACGTTCTCGATTTGCCAGATTCATGGCTCTATGGCCATAATGCCATTAATGTCCTTCCGATGTCAACGGGTATATTAGGCCTGAAACTCTGTAATAGGATCGCTCCGGCGAATCCGGCTCGTGCGCCGCAACGCGCAGCCGCAAAGACCACAACACCGGAGGCCGCAGCCAATGGATGAAGAACTTTCAAGGGGCCGTGAGCAACCGGTTGCGGAAACCGATGACCGGTGCTACTCTACTGGCCGATAACGCACCATGAAGGGCTTCTCGAAACTCCTTCTGGCCATAGGTCTTTCCGGCCTGCTGCAGGCCCAAGAGATTCATGTATGGGAGCCCCATGAGCTCACTTTTCAGGCAAACAACCAATACGAAAACCCGTATATCGAGATCGAATTCTGGGTGCTCCTCACCGGCCCGGAGGGCTCCGGCTTCAAGGAAAAAAGGGTTTGGGGATTCTGGGATGGGGAGAACGTCTTCAGAGTCAGGGTAACGGCCACAATACCTGGCCAATGGACCTGGAAAAGCGACTCCAACCAGCCGGACAGCGGCCTCCGCGGAAAGAGCGGGTCGTTTACCGCCAAAGAGTGGACCGAAGCGGAGAAACAGGTCAATCCCAATCGCCGCGGCACCGTCCGGCCCACCCCCAACAACCGTGCGTTTATGTATGCCGACGGCACGCCCTTCTTCCTGCTGGCCGACACCCATTGGGGTTCCAGCACCTGGCGACTGCCCCTGTCGGGCGAAGAGCCGCCCAGCGACTACGTTATTGCCAAAGACAACTACAGCTTTGAAGGCGCCATCCAGTGGCTTAAAAAGAAGGGCTTCAATTCGATCACGATGATTGTTTCGCACCCGAATTGGTTTGACGATGGCAAACCGCCCCTGGTGAAGGACTGCAAGGGAGTGGTGATCCGCCAGGCCAAGAACAAAACCGGATTCGACAAGGTGCGAGAAATGCACGACGAAGAGGGCAACATGCCGTTCTTGTTCACCTCCAAGTCAGGCTGCCCGGAAGACAAGATCGCGGATTACGACAGACCCAACCCTGCCTACTGGCAAAGCCTGGATAAGAAGTTTCAGTACATGCAGGGGCATGGGATCGTCTGTTACGCCGAGGCTGCCCGCCGCGACCACGGCCAAACCTGGAAGAACTATTTCGATTGGCCGCGGTCCTATGCCAAGTACCTCAACTACCTGCAGGCCCGCTACGGCGTCTACAACATGATCTTCAGCTTGATGCACGGCGACAAGGAAGGCCATTCCATCTCCTTCGCTGACTGGAATGCCGCGTTCGACTATTGGTACCAACACTATGGCGGGCTGCCTTTTGGACAGGTGCAGACCCTGATGGGCCTCTCCACACTGCGGGACTTCGGCCATGTCACCGAGCATCCCTGGATGCAGGCTCACACGGTGGGAAACTCCCCCAAGCACCATGTGATGGAAGAGAATCTGATCAAAATCTGGAAGGCAGAGCCCCCTATTCCCGGCTTCTGTAACGGACCTTGTTACGTGAATTTCAACAAGCCCTGGAACGAGGTCGACGGAGAGCTTCCACCATCCAATTCGCCGAGGGACAACTATCTCGCGCGCGCCCACGCCTACGACCATGTGTTGAGCGGGGGGCTTCCCGGGCACATCATCGGAACCGGGTCCCGCTGGGACAACTCGAAGGAGGAACCAGACGACCCGGACTACCCGGGCGGCTGGGAGACCATGCGCTATCCGATCATGGATCAGGCCCGGTACCTGAAGGCATGGATTCTCTCCGCCGGGACGGCCTATCGCGATCTGGATCTGGCGAAAGACGACTTGTCCGCACCAAAAGCGCCCGGGTCGAAGCGGGAAAGCCTGGATGGCTGGTCGCACATGATGCGAACACGAGATAGAAAGCTCGCTTTCCTGTATTTCGAAAATAAGGCGGTCAATAAACAGGCGGTGTCCGGGCTTTTGCCCAACCGCGAATACCGCGCCACCTGGCTGGATCCGAGCACAGGAAAACGGATCGACATGACACCCGGAGGCCTGATGAAGACGGATGGCTCTGGTTCGCTCACTCTTCCGCCATTCCCGGCCACCAATGCGGAGAACAAAGACTGGGCAGCGAGGTTAGCGCTTCCATAAGGAGCGCAGCCCGGATCACCGGCGCTTTGGAATACGGCAAGTTCTCGACGGGGAAGAAGAGCCCCAGACGAAGATCATAGGAAGGCAGAAGAGGTTGCATCAGGCCCTCAAACACCACAAAAAGACAATTCATCCGGCAGGGTTCCGTGCCGCTTGACGATGGATCTTACAGGCCTGCGACAAATACGATCAGAGCCTCAAGTTCCCGGCCGGTAAACTGGCAGCATCGGATCGAGTACCGGTCGACGGAGACTTTCGTAGCATTCAGCTTGGTACGAATCTCTTCGCGTGACAACCGTCGGCCGATTCCCTGCAGCGAATGGGCGCCATTGTAGCCCTCGTTGCCATTCTCGCCGTGACACTCAGGGCAGCCCCAGGCGAAAGCCTTTTTACCCAATTCCCATTCTTTGACCAGATCGGCAATACCCTGAGCCGACCTCGGTAACGGCTCAACGCGGCGTATGATCCCCTGTTCGTCCAGCAGCCATACGAACGACCCACCGGTCCGCGGCGCCGCATGCAAGACCTCAACACCCTGCTTCCTCAGTTCGGCCGTGGCTCTGCTAATTTCTTCCGGCGCCGTCCCGGAAAAGACGACAACAACCTTCTTTCCCCGGAAATCCTCCAGTGCGCGCTGGGTGATGCTCTTCCATTCCGTTTCCGGTGGCATTGCTCCCGGCTTCACCTGCGCGTGAACCGCGGCGGTAAGAACTGCACTGATCGCAATCACCTTCAACAGCGCCATTTCCACTCCGTCATCGTTGCGCGGGCAGCTCATTCCGAACCCCCCCGGTCTTCCCTCCACGTCGCTAAAGGCTGGCGCGAGACGTCATTCCGAGTTTGACGTCCGGAACACCGTCACTCTATCACAACACGCAGTTCAGAGAATCCATTTGCGATTGATGTTCCACAGGCTGGTTTTCCACAAGAAAGGAGATGCCGGTCGTCGTCGACCGTCAAGGCATCCAAATGCCGCCGGTTATCGCGTGATGCCCCCACTGGTTCTTCACATCCGCTCTGTATTCACCGGTCAATCAGCATCGAACGGCGAACGGCTATCAGAAGCTGAACCGCATCTGGAGCATCACGCTGCGATTGGCGGCGTTCGAGCGCAGCCGCCCAAAACCGGCCGAGGCGTTTGATTCCCCAAAAAGCGCCGAGGAAAGGTTGCCCACCGGCGTATCCGCGTTGGTGATATTGAGGAGGTTCTGGACCGAGATAGAGACGGTCAGGCTGTACCGCTGGCGGGCGTTCTCACTTCCTTTGAAGAAGTATCGCCCCGGTCCCATTCCCCGGCCTCCGCCGCCACCCCCTCCGGCTCCTCCGCCGCGGCCGCTGCCAGCGCCTCGGCCGGCCATGAATCCGCCGCTCGGGCCTTCTTCTTTCGCCGCAGTTTCCCCTCTTGAGCCACCGAAGCCGAACATCCTACTCACCCGGAGATTGACTGCGGTGAACGAGGGGCCGTCGCCGAGGTTGCGCGGCACGGTGGTGGCGCCCGGCAGCGGTGTCAGGTCGAATGCGCCGAACTTGGTCAGCACCACGCCGGGCTGGTCGGGATCAGTGGCGAAAGCGGGACGGTCGGTGAACAAGAGGTCGCCGTTGGCGTCCACGCCCAAGGTGATGTTGAACGGGGTGCCGGAGTGCATCATCACGAAGGGGTTGAAGCTCAAGCCGAACGGTCCGCTGACCGAGCCGCCAAGCCCAAGCCGGTGGCGGATGTCGAGTGAGGATCGGCCCCATTCGCCGCTCAGGTCGTATTGATTTGCCGGGAATGTATCCACGCCGTCGGTATCGCTCATCGCTTTGTTCAGAGAATAGAAGCCGAACAACGAGATTCTCTGGTGAAACCTGGTGCGGATATTTGTGATCCACTGGTGCTGCCGGAGAAATCCCGTGGTCTCGAACTGGTAGATCTCACCCGGGCCGTACGGCCGGACGTCCAAACCGGCCAGCGGAGCATTGATATTACGGGTGCGCGGCAGGTTGACGCCGCGGGTGAAGGTATAGGTGGCTGCCATCGTCGTGTTGCGCGGCAATTGTCTCTCAACCCCAACTGCGGCCTGAGTGAGATAGGCGGCCTGGGCCGTGGCGTCGAGGCG
>CAYLSS010000396.1:0-5018 GCA_964385765.1 uncultured Solibacteraceae bacterium | reverse complement strand
AATCCAAAGGCCGTACTCAAGGACTCGAAATCGGCGCTGGCGCAGTTTCCTTGGGCGCCTCTCATCGCCGGCGGCTGGCTGATTGCCGCGGGCTTCAAGCGAAGCTCCCCGATTGGAGTCCTGCTCGGAGCTGTGGGCGGGGCCCTGCTTCATAGGGCCACCGTTCGAAAAGCGCCGGACCGATCAGACCGGCGGCCTCCGTTCGCGCGCGGCGTGATGGTGAAGGAGTCCGTGTATGTCGCCCGCTCGCCCGACGACTGCTATCGCTTCTGGCGAGATTTGGAGAATCTGTCCCACTTCATGGATCACCTTCAGTCCGTGAAGGTTCTCAGCCCCTCTCGCTCCCGCTGGGTGGCGAAGTCGGTCGCCGGCACGTCGATCGAGTGGGACGCAGAGATCGTGAAAGACGTGTCCGGGCAGATCATCGGCTGGCGTTCCCTCCCCGGTTCCCCGGTGCAGACGGCCGGATCCGTGCGCTTCGAAGCAAAGGGGGAGGGAACAAAGGTCCTGGTGAACCTGAAGTACGAGCCGCCAGCCGGTAAGGTCGGCGCTGCGGTAGTCCAACTCCTCGGAGACTCGCCCAGGAAGCAAATCCGGACTGAACTGGAGCGCTTCAAGACGATCATGGAAAAGACGGGCGGCGGCGACGCGATCGACCGTTCCTCAGACGAGTCATTTCCAGCCAGCGATCCTCCCTCCTGGGTCGGAACTCGCTCGTAGGCACTCGAAATCCCTCGAACGTGCCGTCTTATCCCGCCGACGGCGTGTCCGAGAAAGTTGACTTGATTTTGACGAAACAAAGCTTCCTAAGCCAAGTCAACTCAATGTCATGAAAGAGATTTGGAAACCAGCCGTTGCTATCCTGCTTTCCGAACTGCTTGTCTTCCTGCCGATGACAAGCTGCGGAGGGAAAGCAGCAGAACCAACCACGCCCTTAGCCCCCGCGGTATTCCAACCCTTAGATGAGGCGTTGGACATGTCTTATCTGAAGCTGTTCGAAGAAGCGCCGACACTTGAGTTCACTCCGAATCAGATCAGTGAGATGGAAAACTATCTGAATCAGGCGCAAGACTACTGCGTCGACAAGTTCGAGGCCGAGGCGGAAGAGTACGATCAACAGATTCAAGAAACTCAACAGAAGCTACGCTCGGATGGCGAAGCAGTGACGGAGGAGGAGCGTCACCGGTATCACTGCACCATTCAGAACTCACGGATTCTCAAGGAAGAAGCCAACACGTTGGCCGCGCACGGAATTCCCGTCGCCTATGACAATAAGCTCGCGAAGCTGACCTTGATCCGCGAATGGCCGCAAGACCTTCAAGAGATCCGGCAAGAGATCGAGACCGGAGCCCACCGAGATCGCAAGTTTGGAGATGTCCGGGATATCGGCTTTCGTCCGGTCGGCGAGGGCCAGAAAGAGGACGTTGAAGACGGTAGAGAGGCCGTCGAACGCATGCGACAGCAGGACCTGCTGCCGGAAAAGGTGGAGAATGAGGTCGTTCAGCAATATGTGACCAATCTGGCCAAGGATATCGCCGCCAAGTCCGATCTGCGCGTGCCAGTCCAGATTACTGTGCTGAACTCGAAAGAGATCAACGCGTTCGCCCTGCCAGGGGGATTCCTGTTTGTGCAGCGGGGCCTGCTCGAGGAGGCGGAGGACGAAGCGCAATTCGCTGGAGTGGTCGCGCACGAGATCGCCCACGCGGCGGCTCGGCATGGTCACCAGCTCATGCAGCAGGCGACCATCGCGCAGATCCTCATGCAGGCTGCCCAGGTTGCAGCTCTGATCGCGACAGGTGGAGCGGCAGGTATCGGCACCTACTATGCGCTCCGGTATGGTTTCTATGGGCTGGGCCTGGTATTGAACCTGAAGTTACTCGGTGTTAGTCGCGAGTTCGAGATGGAAGCTGATCGGCTGGGCGTTCAGTATGCCTGGAACGCCGGTTACGACCCTAGTGGTTTCGTCCGCTTCTTCGACAAGATGGCTACGACGAAGGGATATGTGGAAGGGACAAGCTGGTTCCGGACACATCCTCCTTTCTACGAGCGAATGGTTCACTCCAAGAAGGAAATTATGTATCTGCCGGATAAGGATAAGGAGTTGGTTGTCAACTCTCCAGAGTTTAAACGTATGAAGGAGGAATTGGCGAAGGTCACGGCGAAGGCGGAAGAAGAGGAGAAAGGTCGCCCGAGCCTGAAGGCGCCCGAGGAGGATTGCCCGCCCCCGGATGAAATCGAGTACAAGCCTGGCCAGCCGATCGAGGCGATATGTTCACTGCCACCAGTTTCGTAAACATGCGACAAATCCCGATCCTTATTGTGTGCCTGGCAGCGGCAACGATACTCGTTACCGCCTCTCCGGAGGCCACGGACGAGAATAGCGATCTGGTTTCGCTCTATCTGAACGTCGAAGAGGAAAACAAGCTCGTTCAGGGCCTGAAGGCAGGGAATTTCCGGCTCCGCATAGATGGGGAAAATGTGCCGTTCGAACTTAGGGAGCCGGAGAAGCCGGCATCTATAGCGATCCTGGTGGAATACAGTGAGGCTTCATGGCAATACTTTCGGGATATCGTCCGCTCGATGGAAGGCTTCATGGAAGCAGCGCCTCCCGACCACTGGTACGCGCTTGCAAGCTTTGCTCATCAATTCCGCATCGAGGTGGACTTCACGAAGCAGACTGGCGAAATCTCTCAGGGCTTCTCGAGTATGCGGCGGCCGAAGTGGAATGAAATTAACACGTATGACGCCGTGTACAAGATGCTGGACCGGATGGGCCGCATGGACGGCCGGCGCATCCTGATCTTCATTGGTTCGGGCTTCGATACCTTCAGTGCCAGGTCGCTGGAGGACGTCCAGAAAGAAGTCGAGTCTAACAATGTCGTGATCTACTCACTCGCGGCGGGTTCATTGCTTCGAGGGCAGTATGAACCCTACCTCGGAACCTCGAGCCGGATGGAGTTGATGCAGGCTGAGGCGTTTCTGCAGATGCTGGCCGACAAGAGCGGGGGACAGGCATGGTTTCCAAGGTTCGAATCGGCTTACCCGGATGTCATGCAAGGTGTCATGCAGAACATTGAGAGCCAGTATCGCCTTGTTTATCCACGGAGGGTGCCGGCGGATGGTCAATTCCACGAGATCGAAGTCGAGGCTTTCGTCATAAAGAATGATCAGCGCAAGGACTTTGAGGTACGCGTTCGGGAAGGTTGGCGGCGCGGCTCATGAGAAAGGAGTAAGGAATGAGACTCTCCAACCCGCACCAATTTGTGATCAGATGGCGTCGTCTGGGCGAGTGGTATACCTTCGAGCAAACCGTCTTCGCGGGATCGATGAAAGAGGCGCGCCGGATAGCGGCCGCAGAAGTCAAAGATGCGCTCCAGGATAACTATCAGGAGTGGACGATCTCCGAGATCGAAAAGGTGCAATCGACATTCAGCTTTCGGCGCGCCAGGGAGGCAGATGCCCTGTCATGAATGAGTTACGAAGCTCCGCCCTCTTTGTCGACCTCTATGAACTCACAATGCTGCAAGCATATTTTGAGGAGCGCATGGAGGACGAGGCCGTCTTCTCGCTCTTCGTTCGGCGCCTGCCCGCCGAGAGGAACTACCTGGTGGCTTGCGGAATTCAGCGGGCTCTCGAATACCTCGAGACGTTGGAGTTCACGGAAGCGGACATCGCCTATCTTCGGTCGCTTGATCGGTTTAGCGATACGTTCCTGAACTGGCTGCGGAGCTTCCGTTTCGCTGGAGACGTGTACGCTGTTCGCGAGGGGACGTGCATCTTCCCAAATGAGCCTCTCTTGGAGGTGGTCGCGCCGATCACCCACGCCCAACTGGTGGAAACGATTGTTATGAACGCCGTGCACGTGGAGACCGTGCTGGCCTCGAAGGCGTCGCGAGTGACATTTGCCGCGGGCGGCCGGAAAGCGGTGGACTTCGGTTCGCGGCGCACGCACGGGGTGGATGCCGGACTGGCGGCGGCTCGGGCCCTCTTCGCGGTCGGCGGGGCGGCGACCTCCAATCTTCTGGCCGGCAAGCGCTACGGCATTCCAGTAACCGGCACCATGGCCCACAGCTTCATCCAGGCCCACGACGACGAGTTCGAGGCATTCCGCCGTTTCGCTCAGGTATATCCCGACACAGTCCTGCTCGTAGACACTTATGACACGTTGGAGGGGGTGCGAAAAGTGATCGCTCTCTCGCGCGAACTCGGCGATGACTTCCGGATTCGGGCGATCCGTCTCGATTCCGGCGACCTCGCCAAACTCGCCGGTGAGGCGCGTTCGCTGCTGGACGAGGCCGGCCTTGAGGAGGTGGATATTCTCGTGAGCGGTGGCTTGGATGAGGACAAGATCGCCGATATTGTCCGGAGGGAACCGTCGGTGGCCGGTTTCGGCATCGGAACATCCGTCGGTGTTTCGTCCGATGCGCCGGGTTTGGATATTGCCTACAAGCTGGCCTCCTACGCCGGAAAGGGGCGGCTGAAGTTGTCGAGCGCCAAGAAGATCCTGCCGGGACGGAAACAAGTGTTTCGCGCGATCAGAAATGGGCAGGCCGAAGGCGATACGATCGCGCGAGCTGGTGAAGAACTCGGCGGGGAGCCGCTGCTGCGCATGGTGATGTCCAAAGGGGTCCGTACTTCAGCCGGCGAAGAACGACTGGAGGAAGTTCGGAGTCACCATCAGGATCAGCTCAGCCAGCTTCCGGAGGCGATCCAGGCGCTCGCCCCAGCCGATCCGCCATACTCAGTCGAGGTCAGTGACCGTCTGAGAGAATATCAGGAACAGGTGGAGCACGCTGCCGCCTGATTACCGTGCCGCGACTCGATGCGATTGTCATTGGATCCGGACCGAACGGACTGGCGGCAGCGATCGAGGTGGCGCGAAACGGCTACTCGGTCAGGGTCTACGAAGCGGAAGACACGGTTGGCGGCGGAGCCCGGTCCGCCCAATTGACGCTGCCAGGTGCCGCTGGAGCGTCCGCTCACCGCCGGTATCGGGCTGGTTCTGAACCTCATGGCGC
>CAYLSS010000395.1:3035-5024 GCA_964385765.1 uncultured Solibacteraceae bacterium | reverse complement strand
CCCTTCCCCGCTCGTCAAACCGGACGTGCGGATTTCCCGCATCCGGCTTTCCGACTGGCTTCACCGCTAAGCTGGCGGCGGAGGGCCAAGGTGGACATGACGGAGTCGCAAAACACCCAACTCGCCATAGACCACTGCGTCTGAAAATCGACGGGTGCCTCGCGATTTCACCTTATGGCGCCTCGTCAGAAAGTCGCGTACGCGATGATAGACGTGATTGTCGACCGTCCGGTACGCCAGCAACCGGGTCCCGTAGTTGAAGTATCCCGACCACCCTCTCAGAATTTGATTCAGGCGGTCACGGACCTCATCCCAGGTCCCCACATTACTTGGCTGTAGGACGTCTCCCACTTTCCGCTTGATCCGCAGCACACTCTTGTGCGACGGACTTGCCCCCAAATACCAGTGGCCATCTTTCCGATAGCGATGCGGCCCGAACGTGTATCCGAGAAAGTCAAACCGCTCCTGGCGTGCTTCCTTGATGCTGGTTTTCGCCTCGTTGAGAGTCAGACCAATCTGCGTCATTACCTGCCGTGTCCAGGCCAGCGTTTCCGCCGCATGACCGTGACTGAGAATCACGAAGTCGTCTGCATAGGTGACTACCTGGGCCTGCCAGGCGTCACTCCTCCCGGTCATCCGCCAGTACTTCAAGAAACGGTTCATGTACAGGTTGGCGAGCATCGGGCTGGCCACCCCACCTTGCGGAGTCCCGCAGGCGCTGGCCTTGCCGCCCGTCATCCGCCGCTTCCCGTTTTCGTCCCGCTCCTCGACCGGGGCTTTCAGCCACATCTTGATCAGACGTAGCACCTCCCGATCCACGATCCGCCGGGCAACGCATTGAAGCAGTTCCCGGTGCGGTATGCGGTCGAAGTACTTGGATAGATCTGCGTCCACTACATCGGTGTAGCCTTCGCACAGTAGCCTGTGTACTTTCTGAATCGCGTCGCGCGCGCTTCGCTGCGGTCGATAGCCGTAGGCGTTGGGATCGAAGTCCGCCTCAAAGATCGGCTCCAGAACCAGCTTGGCGGCGGTCTGTACCACCCGGTCCCGAATCGTCGGGATTCCCAATGGTCGTTCACTGCCTCCGGGCTTCGGGATCATTACCCGCCGCACCGGTTGTGGTTTGTACGTCTTCGCACGTAGCTCATTCCTGATGCCGTCCAACCACTCCGCCAACCCTCGTGACTCGATCTGCTCAAACGTCTGTTCATCCACCCCCGGCGCGCCTTTGTTGGCCTTTGCTAGGGCGTAGGCATGAGCGAGAATGTCCTCGCGGTAGATCTTGTCGTAGAGCAGGTAGAAACGGTAGTCCGGCTCTGCCTTCGCTTTCCGATACAGCTTCCTCTGAAGCATCCGGATCTTTAACGGTGTTGCCAGGCTCATCGCCAATCACCTCACCTTTCCTTCTTCAGAAGCACACCAAAAGTAAGGGCCCTTCCCTCCACCGGCGTTACCCGGCTTCCTCGGTACCGTGACCCTCTCCGAATCCCGCCCTGGCCACCGCCCTGTCGGCGATGTTGGAGTTGCGATCTCCACCAGCAGCGGGCCTCCCCCGATTACCCAAATCACCTTCTGAACATGCCGTGCTCACTACCCCGGCGGATCGATGCAGGTGCTTGTCGGTTTCTTCCCTGCCCGCGCGGCCTTCCCCCAATCTCAGCGGGGTCAGCATCCGCAACTTCACTTTCGAGGCCTGCTCAAGCTTCACTCGCATTACGGCCTGCCCAGTCGCTCACCCACCTGAAGTGGGCTTTGTCACGAGGCTTCAGCCCAGACGGTTACCCGGCCAAGCCGCTCGTCAGCTACTATGTCCTACCGATAACTACATAGGTGGGTCCCTCCCCCACTGGTGATCTGCGCCTTCGGGGCGCACTGAGAAATGACGGCTAGATCTGCTCGTTGGTAGATCGACGTGCTCGTTGGTAGAATTGAAAGAGGTGAGAGAGCCATCGACATCAAAGCCGCTGGATGAGCCACCACTCCCCCCCT
>CAYLSS010000395.1:0-3025 GCA_964385765.1 uncultured Solibacteraceae bacterium | reverse complement strand
CACGCTTGAACTCCTGGCTGCCTGGAAAGCCGAGGACGAGACTACAGACCCCGAAAAGCTCCGGGAGGCCGATGAAGAAATCACCGAGTTCAAGAAATCGATGAATGCCAATCGTGCAGCAACCGGCGCGCGGCTGCTCTTCCCGTGAGCCAGTTCGTCGTTCTTGATTCGGGACCACTTGGTCTTCTTACGCATCCTCAACGAAACGTTGAAGTCGTAGCTATCACCGAGTGGTTGTCCCGGTGCCTTCTTAGCGGGCACCGCATGATTCTCCCCGCAATTATCTACTACGAGCTCAAGCGCGAGTTGCTCCGCGCCGGTAAGACCGTCAGCGTTTCTCGGCTCGAAGCGTTTGCCTCGGCAACGGCCGGCCGGTACCTTCCACTTTCGGACGAAGCCCTTCAGTTGGCGGCCGCTCTCTGGGCAAGAGCGCGGCAGCAGGGGCGACCAACTGCGGACGTCAAAGATCTGGACATCGATGTGATACTGGCCGCTCAGGCCCTGTCGTTTGGACCGGCACCAAGTGATGTTGTCGTCGCTACAACGAATCCGAGGCATCTCTCCCAGTTCATCAGCGCAAAGAACTGGCAAGAGATCATGCCATGAATCGGAGGGGTTGCTTCCATGACTACCGCTCACCATAGTGGGTGGTCGAGGTTGGATCTAACCGAGTTCCGGCTGTCCGAGAAGCTGCCAAAACGTCTGAAGGGAAGCCTTCCGACGATCGAGGAACTGGAGGCGGAGTTGAGCGCCGGACCGGGCGTTGACGATCAAGAGAAAGGAAGCTCCTCCGGATCGGGCACCTGAATACGCTTCCGCCGCAAGCCCTGAGCCAGCACTCGAAGGAGCCGCATCTTTGTTCCCTTCACGGCGACCGGCGAGCAGTTGAATCCCACTACGGGCTCGATCAGGTTTCGCCGTGACAGCTCCTCCCGAAACCACGCCGCCCAACCTGGCAACACCGGAAGCCCAAACCGGACCGACAGTCGGTGCAAGACGAACTCCTCGCTGTTATCGAACAATACCGTCCTCCGCGCCTCACCGTTCGCGCCGAGGGTCGTCTCGAAGAACTCCTTGGAGAGCAGGACGACGTGCCGCACGGGCCGCCTTCTTCCGGCAATCTGAAACGACGCCCGGTACATCGAAGGCTTCTCACCGAGCGAGCCGATGAACTCCTTCCCCTCGAAGGCGACCTGGAATCGCAGCCCTTCCAGCGCGGCGGCGATGGTCGCCCCGATGTCCTGATCCCCACCGAAGGCCGAGACGAGATGGATCTGTGTTGACGATCGAGTATCATCGGCCGGCTCCGCGACCAGCCGGTTGAGATGAACCGAGACATTCGTGATCGTGTCCCGCGTCTGCCGAACGAACGTCAGCTTCCCCATGCGCAGGTGAGCGTTCTTCATCCTTGCCATCCTTCGGTGATCCGTTCGCGCGGGGCTTTTCGGAGAGAAGTGCGATACGGCCATCCCCGTAGAGCAGCGTCAGGCGCTGGGAGAAGCGTTCCTTTTCGCGGATGACGGTGCTGTTCCCGTCCTCGCCATCCTCTTCGACCCGGTCAACCACCTTGATCGTTGCTTCACATTGCACCTCATGTGACGGACTAAACCGATTCGGCCACACCAAGGCTTGACGGCCTCGCTCAGCATAGCTGGCTTCAGGTAGCGAACGCCAGTGCGGGCTCGAACTGTGCCGTGACTGGAGTCAACGCAGGACCACTGACTTGCCGGATGCGTAGAGCAGGGTCAGCTCCTGTGAGAATCGCTCTCGTTCTCTTTGAATGATGGTGCCATCAGGTTCGACTTCCTCTGAACGGTCTACTTTCTTGACCGAACGCCACGCCGCGACATGGCGGTTTTCTGCCGATCCAAAAACGCCGTCGAGCATGCCACTGACCGCACATAGCGCCACGTGGCCAGCGTGGAGCGGTGTCAGTGGTCGGCCTTCGATCTTGTTGGGTGGGGCGAAGATAACTTGCTCGGCGCGTCGCCATGCCGGCGACTTCGCCAGCAGGTCTTCCATCTCATCCAGTGGTAGCCCGCGATGCTCCAGTTGTAGCGGTCCGCCTTCTGGGACCGGATAGACCGCGTTTGGCCTTTCCGGAAGAACCGGCAACTGCTGCCATCTCCGCCTCATGTCCGACAACAAGGCACGTGCGCGTTCGACATCGACATCCTTGAGTTGGTCACGCTCCCGTCGGGTCCGACGGGCACCAAACAAAACGACTTGTTTGTATTTCGCCGATTCTGGCTGGCTGAGACGATAGGCCTTCTTGTCCTTGAACTGGACGGCGAGCACCTTGTCGCAGGTGTGGAGCCGGTCTCCAGGAACAACCAGGATGAGAATGCCCCCCGGTGTGAGCCAACGATACACATGATCCAGAAACAATTGCTCGAAACGAAGGTTGCGTCCCTCGCCATATTCATAGTCATAAGGCGGATTCAGATAAAGGCACGATACAGTCTCGGCCGGACAGTAGCCATCGAAAGCGTTGCCTTGTACTACTTCTTGAACGAGCCCGCGAGCTTGTTCCGCTCGGTACGCATCCAGCTCAATCCCATACCGAATGGCATTCGGCGCCTCCGTAATCGTCGTGAATGCGCCGCCGTCGCCGATGCAGGGATCCAGAACCGGAGTCTGCGATTCCGGGAAAACCAGAAGGCGGCGAATCTGCGAAGCCGCATCCTGAGACAGAGGAAAGTAGCCGAGCCTTGCTCGGCCGGCAAGCCGCATAACCCCTCCAATCTGATGCTTCGGCCACCGTTGTGACTTGAACCAAGAAGTGGCAGTGGCTACCGTCCTTTTCGTTCCCATGCTCCACCACCCGCAATCGGCCTCCGGTGGAGGAAGTTGGATGCACGTGTTGTGTGAGGGCGGCATCCGCGTGCCGGGCATCGCGCGCTGGCCGGGGAAGATCAAGCCCGGCAGCGTCAGCGACCATCCCTGGGCGTTCTGGGACTTCATGCCCACCGCCTGCGAACTGGCCGGCGTGGACCCGCCGGAGGGCACCGACGGGATCAGCTTC
>CAYLSS010000394.1:0-5042 GCA_964385765.1 uncultured Solibacteraceae bacterium | reverse complement strand
GATGTGGCGGCGGTCGCCGACGGCGGAGAGGAACCATCGCAGTACGTGCATTTTTCCCACGGCGGCGGCACATTCTACCCCGCGGTAACGCTGGCTGTCTCAAAACGTAAAGGCACAAACGCCATCGATGTCGCCGAACGAGCGCTCGAACGGGTCGAGACCTTAAAGGGTACGCTGATTCCCTCCGACGTCAACATCGACATCACCCGGCACTACGGCGAAACGGCCGCTGAAAAGTCGAATGAGCTGTTGTTCCACATGGCCATCGCGATCTTCGGAGTCAGCATTCTCATCTGGATCACGCTCGGCTGGCGGCGGTCGTTGTGGTCTACGTTGACAGACGGCTGGAGAGAACCGGCGATTGTCTTCATCGCCATTCCGGTGACCCTGGCGCTGACGCTCACCACATTCTTTCTTTACGGTTACACCCTCAATCGGATCACGTTATTCGCCTTGATCTTCTCGATCGGCATCTTGGTGGATGACGCGATCGTCGTGGTCGAGAACATCGTACGGCACCGCCACATACCCGCCAACAGGGGCCGGCCTCTGGCGGATGTGGCCGTCGAAGCGGTGGACGAGGTCGGCAACCCCACAATCCTGGCGACACTTGCGGTCATCGCCGCCATACTGCCCATGGCGTTTGTCGGCGGCTTGATGGGACCCTACATGCGGCCGATCCCGGTCGGCGCCTCCGCCGCCATGGTCTTCTCCCTGCTTGTCGCCTTTATCGTGACGCCGTGGGCCTCCATCCGCATCCTCAAGGGAGCCTCCGGCGGCCATCACGAAGAGGGGTCGGAGGACCGGCTCACTCGCCTGTACCGCAGCGTCATGGGACCGCTGCTGCACAAACCTCCCATCACGGCGGGCTTCCTCTTGATGGTGGTGGTGCTGCTGCTCGCATCCTGCGCGCTGGTCTACGTGCAGTTCGTCAAGGTGAAATGCTGCCGTTCGACAACAAGAGTGAGTTCCAGGTGATCGTCGACATGCCGGAGGGAACCACCCTCGAAGAGACGGCGCACGTGACACGCCAATTAGCGCAAGCCGTCTATCGTCAACCGGAAGTGGTCCATCTGCAGACCTATGCGGGTACAGCTTCGCCATACAACTTCAACGGGCTGGTGAGGCACTACTTCCTCAGGAGCGGCTCGAATGTCGCCGACATCCAGGTGAACCTCCTCCCGAAGCACGACCGCGAACGTCAAAGCCACGCGATCGCCAAAGCCGTGCGTGAGGATCTCACGCCGATTGCCGAGAAATGGGGAGCGCGGATCAAGGTGACCGAGGTTCCGCCCGGCCCGCCTGTGCTTCAAACATTGGTCGCCGAGGTGTACGGTCCGACTACCGAAGGGCGCCGACGGATCGCCGCGGAGATCATGCGGATGTTCGAGCAAATGGAAGGCGTCGTCGATGTCGACTGGTATGTCGAGGATGAGCAGCCGAAATTCCGCCTACTCATCGACGAAGAGAAAGCCTCGCTCGCCGGCGTCTCCAAGCAAGACATCGCCCGCACCATGGCGGTCGCCTCCGCCGGTCAGTCCGCCGGCCTGCTTCACGACCAGGCGTCAAAGGAGGACGTCCACATCCGGGTGCGGCTTGACCGCGCCACGCGCTCCGACCTCGAACGCATTCAGGAGCTCAAGGTCCAGGGCCGGCAGGGCAACATGGTGGCTCTGCGAGAGCTGGTGCGCGTTGAGAAAACCACGCATGACCGGAGCATCTACCACAAGAACCTACTGCCGGTCACCTATGTGACGGCCGACGTTGCGGGTGCGATGGAGTCGCCCGTCTACGCCATCCTGCCCCTCATGTCCGAGATCGCGGAGTTGGAGATTCCCGAAGGCTACGAAGTCCAGCAGCACACCGCGAGCCTCCCATCCAACCCCAACAAGTACGCGATGAAATGGGACGGTGAGTGGCACATTACCTACGAAGTGTTTCGCGACCTCGGACTGGCGTTCGCCGCGGTGCTCGTGCTGATCTACGTGCTGGTGGTGGGCTGGTTCCAGAGCTTCATCACACCGCTGGTGATCATGGTGGCCATCCCGTTTTCGCTGATCGGAATCCTGCCGGCTCACGGGCTGCTCAACGCGTTCTTCACCGCCACTTCGATGATCGGCTTTATTGCCGGGGCCGGGATCGTGGTCCGCAATTCGATCATTCTGGTCGACTTCATCGAGCTTCGGCTGAAGCAGGGCATGCCGCTCGACGAAGCGGTGATCGACGCCGGGGCGGTCCGCTTCCGGCCGATGATGCTCACCGCCGCCGCCGTGGTCGTGGGCGCGAGCGTGATTCTGTTCGATCCGATTTTTCAGGGGCTCGCCATTGCGCTGATGGCCGGCGAGATTGCGTCGCTGGCGCTGTCGCGCATGACGGTTCCAATCGTGTATTTTCTAGTTAATAGAAGGAGGCGACAAGCATGACCGTAAACCGTTATCTCCGCGCCATAGCGGGCGCATTCGTAATGGGAAGCGTTGCCCTGGGTTACTTTGTCCATCCCGGATGGTTTTTCTTCACGGCCTTCGTGGGACTGAATCTGTTCCAGTCGGCCTTTACTAACTGGTGTCCGATGATCACGCTCCTGCAGAAGCTTGGCGCTCGAGACGATACGAAACTGGAAGAGGTTCGGGCCTCGAGCTAGCGCGAGTTTAGGGGCAGATCCGCTGAAAGCCCTGTGATCTTCACCAAGCCGATTCAGACGAGCAAGCGCTCAATGGCATTCTGATTCTGTGCGAGCTGGAGTGCCCGTCACTTCAGTGCCGAACACACCGGAAGCCATTATGAATGCGCGTTCCGGCGAGGCTGCTGTCGCGCATTGACAGGTGCATGTCGTCCGGGTGCGTTTTCCAAGAGCCGCCGCGGACGCTGCGGGCCCTCTCCTCCTCGGGACCGCGGGGGTCCGTCGTCGGGCTGCTCGCATAGTAGCCCGCGGCGTACCAGTCGGCCGTCCATTCGGGGGCGTTGCCCAGCATGTCGAACAGTCCCCAGGCATTCGCCTGCTTCCCGGCTACCGGCTGCGTTCGTCCGCTCGTGTTTTTCTTGTGCCAGGCAATCGCGTCGAGTTCTCCATAGGAATCCCCTGCGACGCCGGCGCGGGCGGCGTACTCCCACTCGGCCTCGGTCGGCAGCCGCGCTCCGGACCAGGCGCAGTAGGCGTCGGCGTCGTTCCACGAAACGTTGATCACCGGGTGATCCGTTCTGCTCCAGTCGGAGTCGAAATTCGGTGTCGGGGGCATACGGCGGCCGGTGGCGGTGGCGAAACGCTCGTAGGCGGCCACCGTCACTTCAGTTCGGCCCATCCAGAATCCGCGGCTGATCCGGACCCGGTGCCGCGGGCTCTCATCCTCCTGGCATTCCTCGTCGCCGGGACCGCATCCCATCTCGAAGCTCCCCGGCGGGATCCAGACATATTCGAGTCCATCCTGAGGATTCACCGCCACCTGACCGGCGGGCGGGGCGTCGCCGGCGATCGCTGGAGATGAAGCTCGCGCCGGTCTCGCCGGCGGCGGATCCACGCGAGCTACCTCGACCGGAGCAGGGTCTGGTGGTGCCTCCACAGGCGCAACTCCCGTCGGAGCCGGGTCGGATCGCGGCTTCGCGCCGGCCGCCGTTTCCGCCGGACCCGGCTCCGGCTTCCTCGGCGTTGGCTGTAGCTCGTTCAAACGAATCCGGGCCAGTTCCGAAAACGCACCGTTCGGGAACTGCTTCAGATAAGCTTCAAGCGCCGCCGGGTTGCTGCTCTCCTTGATCGAATCCCAGAACGCCAGTTCCAACTGCACGCCAGAACCAGAGTCCGGCCGCGGCCCGGGCGGCGGCTGCGGTGCCGGAATCTCCGGCTCCTTGAAATAGAACTCCCCGATAACACTCGAACTGCTCCAGGGCAGTTGCCGCCGTTTCGAAGCCGCGTAGACTCTCCGGCGCACCTTGTCGAAAACCGCGTTGAGGTCCAGGCCCGGCTCCTCCAGCGCCTCCAGCAGATGTTGGGTAAACAGCCCGTTGCGGCCCTCGCGGTTGTCGTCGGCAACCTTTCCCTGGGCCGTGGCGAACGCAATGAAGGTGCCTCGCCCCGTGTTCATCGGCGCCAGTCCGCGCGAACCGCCTCGATCGGGGCGGAACGGGTTGTTGCGGCAGGCGTCCAGGATAATAATGTTGAGCCGTGAGCCGGCCGCTTCCAGCCGCTCCTGGAGCCGCGACGCGGAGTAGGAATCAAACTTCGCGTCAATCTCGTCGGTCGCATCGAAGTCCACCGGCATCATGTAGTTTTCATCGGCGATCTGGAGACCGTGTCCGGAGTAGTAAAAGAGAGCCACGTCGCCGGGCTCCACACGGCTGGTGAAACTCGCGATCGCCCGCTCCATCGTCGGGAGATCGGCGTCCGTTCTCTTCTCTACCTCGAAACCCACTTCCTCGAGCGCGGTAGCCAAGTCATTGGCATCGTTGACCGGGTTTTGCAGTACGAAGTCGGGGTCGGCGTAATTGGCGTTGCCGATTACCAGGGCCAGACGCCGGTACGCGCTGGAACCCGTCTGCTGCGCGCTCAGCGCTAGGCCGGCAGCGGCCACGAGGCAGAGAGCGCACCTCCAAAGCATACTGAAATAGTATCCGATCAGCGGACACGATTGGAACCAGTTCGGTTCGCGGCGCCCAC
Source organism: uncultured Solibacteraceae bacterium (assembly GCA_964385765.1). Classification (GTDB taxonomy): domain Bacteria; phylum Acidobacteriota; class Terriglobia; order Bryobacterales; family Bryobacteraceae; genus CAWELS01. The sequence continues at coordinate 394 of CAYLSS010000394.1, read as the reverse complement.
CCGCGCGAACACGATTCTGGGCCTGCTGGTCAGTCCGCGCGATCCGGGGATTCAACGCGGCGCGAAACGGCGCCCAGGAAGGGCAAGCCGGCCATCCCGAGCAAGACCCAGCGGAAGGTCAGGAGCAGCCCCAGAGCGGCTGCGGTGGGGGCCTCCAGGTAGTCGCCGTAGAGGAAGACCACGGCGACATCACGCGTACCGGCGCCGGCAAAGGTCACGGGCAGCAACCCCGCCAAAATCGCCAGCGGCGTCAGGCCGAAACTGTCTACCACCGGCACCCATCCTCCGAGTGCACGGATGAAAACCCACACCTGCAACAAGTTGACCGTCCAGATTCCGAGCGTGAGCAGCGTCACCCAAACAAGCCTCTTCGGCTCCGACCAAAAGTATTGAT
>CAYLSS010000393.1:0-5044 GCA_964385765.1 uncultured Solibacteraceae bacterium | reverse complement strand
CAATCCAACTGGCGCCGTGGCTTTCCATCCATCCGCCCACCACGGTCAGGTTGTGACGCAAGGCTTCCAGATCAATCACCATTCGGCTCATTGGCAGTACCTCATCTCCGCGTATTTGGTCGTGAATCCAATTCGTTCGTACAGTCGCTTCGCCGGATTGTCGTATTCCACGTGGAGCTTGACCTCGCCATGAGCCATTTCGAGAGCCCTGGAGACGAGTCGGGTCCCGACGCCGAGCCCGCGAGCCTCAGACGAGACAGCCACGAAGAGCAGGAGATTTTCTGGAACATAGCCGCGCATGCCGGTGCGAACCATTACCAGTGCACCGGTGAGCTCATGGTCTTTCTCACTGACCAGCACGAAGCCGGTCCGCCCGTCGCGTTCGATAAAGGCGTCCGCTATGCCGCGGCGAATGTCTTCCAAAGTGTCTTCATAAGGTTTGAGGTGCTGGTGCAGGAATGCCGCCAGGCCATTCCGGGTGATCCATGACGGGTAGTCTTCCGGCCGATGGATTTCGTGGATTATGCACTCCACGGCAGTGACGCTTTGTTCGTTCGCCATGTGTCCGGTATACTCCCGAACACGCCGGCTGGCCGCCGCTTAACGCAGCAATGCCAAAGAATCCCTCAAGAACAGAGCAAACCCAACCTTTAGCGGAAACGGCGTACGGCTTGCACGCCCCCAAAGGAGTGAGAGCACCCCGATCCCGGGATCTATCTTCGTCAACCAGCCGACGCGTTGTCTCTGGACTATTGATAGCCCGTGTTTCGTTAGCTCCGATGGCTGCAACTGGAAGATGTTTAGCGCGAAATTCCAGCTAATTGACAGCATCCCCGTTATGGTATCAAAGCCCTCGGACGAGCCTCAAACAGGGCTTGTGTCGCCTGCACTCCGCCAACAACGGCCGTCAACGTTCTTCCCGCGCGAGCACGTCCGCCGAAACAACGCCCACGATCTTCTTCTGCCTGTTGCACACAAGGAGATGCTCGATGTTTCGATTCGTCATGAAATCTCTTGCTTTTGTTACATCTGTATCGTCGTAGCAGGCGGCGATGCGTGTCGTCATTATCTCGCGCACACTGTTTGTCGAGGCGGCGCCCTCGTCGGCGACGACCCTTTTCGCGGCTTCACCACCGGTCACCACTCCGCAGGCGGTTCCTCCGTCGGTTACAACCAGGGCACGTGATTTGCGCTCTTCGCTCTTTTCAAACGCCTCCAGAATAGTAGACTGCGGATCGATCGTCGTCACCGAGTCCATGATTTCTCGCAGTTGCATCACTGATTTATGGTAGCAGTGGCGGATAGACAAATGCCAACTTCGTTTGAGCGAGTCGTCCGATTTTCAAAATTCCGGTGGTGTATACTCGCGATGACATCGGTATCATCGGATCCATGTGCCGATGGTCGAAGGAGCGAACAGAATGCCCGCCATGACGCGCCGCCACTGTATTATGCGAGGCTTCGCCGCCCTCGCCGGAACCGCCGCGATGTCAACCGCCTGGGTGCGCGCGGCAAAAGCCAGCCGCGAGGGAATGAAACTCGCCATGATTCTCGGCCCGGGACAGGAGGACCGGGCGCGGCTCATCAGACAGATCGGGTTGACTCATGTAGTGGGCGCCGTGCAGCCGGCGCTGGCGAAGGTGTCGAGATCGGCGTACGTCGAAACTCTGGACAAGCTCCAAAAGGAGTTCGGCCAATACGGTCTGAGCATTGACTGCGTGGAAAGCCATCCGGTGCCCGCCGAAAAAATCAAGCTCGGGCTGCCGGGGCGCGACGAGGAAATCGAGAACTACATTGCCGCTATCCGGGCGCTTGGCGAGGTCGGGATCCCGGTCCTCTGCTACAACTTCATGGCCGGTATCGGTTGGTATCGGACAAGGGCTGACGCCCCGGAGCGCGGCGGCGCGCTGACCACTGTATTCGATCTCCGCGAGGCTGAAAAACAAGGCCTGACCCAGTGGGGTGAGATCACCGAAGAGCAGATGTGGGATAACATCACTTACTTCCTCAAAGCAGTGATCCCTGTCGCCGAAAAGGCCAATGTGAAGATGGCGCTGCATCCGGACGACCCGCCCCTGCCCAGCTTACGCGGCATCGCGCGTATTTGCGTCAGCGGCGATAATTTTCGGAAAATTATGAATATCGTTCCCAGCCCGATCAACGGTGTTACCTATTGTCAGGCCAACTTTGTAGCCATGGGCGAGAACGTTCAGGCGCTGGCCCAGGAGTGGCTCGCCGAGAAGAAGATCTTTTTTGTTCACTTTCGCGACATCGAGGGTCAGGGCGCCTACTTCCGCGAAACGTTCCACGACAACGGCCCGACCGATATGGCGCGTATGTTGCAGATCTATCACGAGGGCGGCTTCACCGGGCTGATCCGTCCGGATCACGCTCCAACAATCGGCCAGGAAGCCAATGACCGTCCGGGCTATGCGATGGGCGGCAAGGTGCTGGCCATCGGCTATATGAGAGGCATTCTCGATGGAATGGATATCCCGCACGAGTAGAAGACAGATGAGTGTGACTTCTTATAGGGCGGGTTTCCAATTCGTGATCTGGGGAATCCTATCAAGCATGTTGGGCATGGCCTGCCTGGCGCAAACCTCGGATGACCCCGGTCAACCCGCCGCCCAACCGTTCTATGATCGCTCCCACTTCTCTGAAGTCTTCGGACAACAGCGCTTCTATCGCATTTTTCTGCCGCCCGGCTATAACTCGTCAGAGAAACGATATCCGGTGGTTTACTATTTCCACGGCCATAGTGACCGCTATACGCTCGAACACTACGACGACGGAGAGGATACTGTCCCGAAGATCGCCCGTACGGTGACTGGTCGTGGTGATTTCATCGTCGTATCCGTCGACGGTTACGTCGCCGAACACTACACTGGATTCTACGGTGGCAACCCCTGGGATGTCAGGAAAGGCGGCACTGACGAGCAGAACTTTGGCAGCTACGACTTTGGCCGGTATTTCCTGGAACTCGTGGATCACATCGATCGGACCTACCGGACGCTGACCGACCGTCGGCATCGGGCGACATCGGGACTCAGCATGGGGGGCTTCATGAGCCTCTATCTGAGCGCCCGGTATCCGGACCTGATCGGCAGCGCGTCGTCCTTCAATCCGGGACCGGAGTTCTATATCGGCGAGAAGAAGCGGCGAGTGCTGTGGCGGCCGAAGGATCATGTTTCGAGCCACGCGCATTCCATGGTGCGGCTGATCCGGGCCAGTGGCGACTACATCAGCCAGTATCACGAAGAAACCCGCGCGGCTTACGCGCGCGCCGAGGAGGTCGATTTCGAGTTTCGCCAGGACGAGTATCATCGGCACTGGGCGACCTCCATCGGAGAGACTTTCGACTTTCATCGTCGCGCCTTTGAGCGGTCATCGCTGGACAATGTGCCGGTGGAGTTCCACTACGCGAATCCCTACCTTGCGTTCGAGGTATGGGGCTATCAAATCACTTGTGACGGCGAGGCGCCCGGCTACACGTATCTCAAATCCGTGCGGCAGGACGGCATGCGCATCACCACGCGGGAATGGGCGCCTGACGGGTCCCCGGTCAGCGCCCGACGGATTCGCGTGGTGACACCGCCGAGATATAAGGCCGGCGCCACTTATAGCCTGCTCGACCGCGACCTGTCCAAAGCGAAGACCGTGCACCGGGAGTTGGTGGCCGGCGAGGAAGGCCGCTTGACGTTCGAAGTCGATGGGGGCGGGCATCAGATCAGTTTCTTCGGACCCGGCGCCGGCGCTCACCCTCCGGTGCTTCTGCCGGTCACCGCAAAAGACAAGCTCCTGGTTGAGCCGGGAAAAGAAATCATCCTTCCCCTCAGCATTTACAATCCGAGAAACCAGCCGATGACTGACGTCGAAGTCCAGCTTACCAGTGACTATCCGACGGTGCTGCTGGCGGAGCGCTCCGCGACTGTTCCGAAGATAGAGCCCGGCGAGGCAGTCGATCTCTCCGAGCATTTCCCCGTGCGTTTCGTGGGCGGGGCACGTTACCTGGCGCCGGCCAGAATCGACGTACGTTTCACTTATGACGGCTGGCACTCGAGCGATGATCACATCGACTTGATGATTATTCCGGAGGTTCTGAACGAACCGGCCGCTGTCGAGATACTGGACGGGCGGACCGTAACGCTTCCCGTATTCCGCCAGGCAGGAAACCAGGGCGGAGGAACGTCGGTGGAGCGCGAAGTAACCGAAGGATCCGGAAACGGCAATGGCCGCCTTGAACCGTGGGAACGAGCCACCATCTGGGTGAAGATGGTTCAGGGCATGGACCCGTTCGACAAAAACAACTGGTATCGCACCAAGATCCGCACGGACTCTCCGTGGGTGAAAAAGGTTGGTGATATCCAGGAAGTCAAGCAGCGGGAGTGGACCGGCGCTCAGGGCCGAACCAGCCTGATCCAGCTCTCTTCAGAGGTCCCGCCCGGCACGGAGATTGAACTGCTGCTCGAAAACGAGACGTGGAGCTTTCACTACACCCCGGACGTCCGCTACGGTGAGGAGCCGCTGTACCAGGCATTTCAGCTTCATCGTCCCCACTTGCATCGCTACCGGCTTGTGGTTCGGTGAGCAGGTAGTCCATGGCCGCCGCAGCCCGCGCCGCCAGTGGGGGACTTGCCGGCGCCTGATTAAGGCGTCAGATAGTGGATGTCAAACGGCTTGTTCGTGATGAAGAGGACCGTCACGTCCTCCTCGGCGGTGGCGCCATGCTCCATGATATTTCCCTCCGGAAACCAAACGAGATGTCCGGGGCCGAACCGACCTTCCCGGGTGACAAGCGTGCCCTCCAGCACGTACATCGCGTGCGCGCACTGGTGGACGTGGAGGGGGTTCATAAATCCGGCCGGATAGCGTACCATGCGCAGGAGCATGCCGGTGTCCGGATCGACGTACAAGTCTTTCCGGTAGAGTATTTTCCCGGTCGGCGCGTGCTGCACCTCTTCCCACGGGGCGGCGTTGGCGTCGATGGCGAAGAGCGGTTTTGATTCCATAGCCGGTCCAGTCTATCAATTCCCGCCGGGGA
>CAYLSS010000392.1:627-5049 GCA_964385765.1 uncultured Solibacteraceae bacterium | reverse complement strand
GGCCTCGCTGGAGGCGTGCCTGGACAACTTCCGGTGCGGCGGCACGTCCGTTGTTTCGACCAGACGCGGGATAGGCGACGTCGGCTCCGCCTCTGTGGTCCTGGCCTCAGGTGTGCGGGTCTCGAATTCAGGAGCATAGCTCCGCTTGCGAAAGCGAATCAAGATCCGATCCTCCGCCCCTTCAGTTTCGTAGTACTCCTTTAGCTTCGTGCGAAGCCTGCCCGCCTCGACCCGGACAATGGGATCCAGACGGGGATCGAAGTCCTCCGGCTTGTCAAACACGGCGACTCCGATGGAGTACTCCTTCAACTCGTCTTCGCGTCCATCGAGCGACATCGAAACGGTGAACTCGAGGAAACGCTTCATCCGTTCGGAGCGAGTGAAAATGTCGCTGGACAGAATCCGGTTCAGTATCCCGCGCACTTCATCCGCGAGAACACCGACGCTATTCGAAGGAGATGGCGTTGCTTGGGTCGTAGTGCCCTTCCTCTCTCTCTGAGTATAGCTCTCACCCAGAAGTTCCATCTTCTTACGTTAAAAGTCTTCGTTACGTTGCCGTAAGACACTTCATTTTCAGTCACTTGTTGCCCCACACTGGACTCATGATGGATGGGCGAACCGACAACTTAACGCGGGAATCGTTTGGTGCAGCATATTCGAACGGATGCACCAGAACTGTCAACTTTCTCATGTCAAAGGGTTTTCCGGAAGAAGAAGCGCGAGAAACGGCTCAGGCAGCTTGGGCGCGAGGATGGGAGCGCCGGCATCAGATCCGCAAACCGGAAAAGACTTTGCCATGGGTGAACGCAATCGCCTTGAATTTGGGCCGCAATCGGATCAGGCAGCAGGCACGCTCGCAGACATTCGAAGACCAGCCGACCAGAACGCCGGACCTCGCGGCATCGGCGGATGTGGAGAAGATGCTGGGACAGTGCCGGGAGAAAGACCGAACTCTCCTGAAGAGGCGCTACATCTTTGGCTGGGGTATCGACGATCTGGCGGTCGAGTCGGATTGCACGCGGAGGGCAATCCGCGTTCGTTTGCACCGCGCTCGAAAGAGCCTGCGTGAACGTTTCGCTTCCCACGAGCGATCCCATCGACCTCATTCCTGGTTGAGGGATGCCGCGTAAGCGTTTCCATGAGGGATTGTATGTTTCGCAACTGTATCACGACATTTTTTGTTCTTCTGATCGCAGGTATGGCCTCTGCCGGCAACGGACCTTATCCCGTCGTCCCTGCGGGCACTGAGATTGCCGTACGACTGCAAGAGGACATCGATTCCAACCGAGCGTCACCGGGCGACCTGTTTGACGCCCGGATAGAAAGGGAAGTCGAGGTTAATGGCGAGGTCGTCATTCCGGACGGTTCCCCGGCGAAGGTCGTTCTGGTTGAAAACATCGTTGAAGGCCCCGGAGGAACACCCCTCTACGCTCTCGAGCTCAAGGAAGTCACCGTCCGCGGTCGAACATATCCCCTGACGACGGGATTCGGAGAGACCCGAGGCGAGATTCAGCGGGTACCGCCGGATGAAGCGGAGGATGTCCCACAAGGAACAACCGAGGTGGATGAGGTCATTGACGCGGCCGCTAGGGGAGAAGGTGCGGCTCTGGCAACTGTCCGGGGAGCGGGCGTGAGCTTCCATCTGATACGCGGTCCGGAGGTGAACGTCGCCTCGGATGTGGCCATGCACTTCATCCTCGCCGAGGTCCTGCAATTGCGTCCGGATGAAGCCGTGCCGAAGTAGGAGGTCCGTTTGAAACGGAATCTCGATGCATGTGTCTCTAGATGAGGATGGGAAATGCTGATTGAGGTGGACAAGCTGCTCGGCTTCAGGATACGCGCCACCGATGAAGACATCGGCCGCATCCACGATCTTCTCTTCGACGATTCCACATGGATGGTGCGATACGTGACCGTGGATACCGGGAATTGGTTGCCGGGCCGCCAGGTTCTCTTGTCGCCGCTGTCCCTGAAGAAGCCAAACATCGACGAAAAGCAGATTTCGGTAAGCCTCTCGCGGGAGCAGGTGGAGCAGAGCCCTCCTATAGAAGAACATCGCCCCGTCTCTCGCCAGCAGGAGATCGAATTGCACCAGCACTACGGTTGGCCTGCATATTGGGCTACCGAAGCCCCGTCCACGATGTTCGGAGCCTTTGCGATGCCGGGAGAGATCGCTCCTGTCACGCCTCCCGAAGAGTTTCCCGAGAGAAACGAGAAGGAGGGAGAGGACTCCGTCCAGGAAGAGCGAGATCCCCACCTTCGCAGCGCCCGAGAGGTGCGGGGCTACCACATCGAAGCGGAGGATGGAGGAATAGGCCACATCGACGATTTCATCATTGACGTTGGGATGTGGTGGATACAGTCTGTCGTGGTCGATACACGCAACTGGCTTCCAGGCAAGAAAGTGGTTGTTTTGCCGCGGCAGATCACCAAAGTCGACTGGGCCGAACGCAAAGTCTTCGTCAGGATGCTGCGCGACGAGGTTAAGGCCGGACCGGAAGTGGAAGATGAAGTCGAGACCGGCCGAATTCAGCACTCATGACCGTACCGTTTTCAGAACGGAAGGCGGATAGGGCGTAAGATGCGACCCTGTACGCTTGGAGCAAGCTTCTGGCTGGACGGCATTGTTCGGCGAAAGAGTGGAAGCGGCGGGCTTGTCGAATACTTTAGAAATCAGGGTATATCCGGTCTTCGCTTCAATCTCCGTCGCTTCGGCGAGACGATTATGAGCGAAGCGTCTTATTCCCGGGAGATTTCCGCCGGAACCACGACCGGCCTCACAGCGGCCGAAATTCACACGGCGCTGCTGCTCGGGAATGTCCGCGACATGGCGGATGAGCTTCTTCCCGTATTTGAGGAGACTGGTGGGAGAGAAGGATTTGTCACTCTGCCGATGGACGCCGAATTCTCCTACGACCTCGATGCCATGGTAGATGAAGGCCGCCGCATATGGCGGGACACGAACCGCCAGAACATCATCGTTCTGGTTCCGGGGACTGAGGAAGGCATTCGCGCGCTTCGTCAACTGACCACTGCCGGCGTCAACGCGGGAGTTCACCAGTTGCTTAGCGTGCGTCGCTATCGAGAGGCCTGCGAGGCATACCTCACGGGCATGGAACACCGGTTGGCGCGCGGGATGGATGTCAGAAATCTAACGTCGGTTGCCGAGTTCCGATTAGATGATCTCGATTCGCTAGCGAAACGCCTGCCGCCTTTGCCGGACCGGGACCAATCGCCGGCTGCTCCAGGGTTGGCGGTGTCAACGGCGCGGGTGGCCTACAGCCACTATCTGAACACCACGCACAGCGAGCGGTTTCGCAATCTGGCGGCCGCTGGAGCTCGGGCGCAGCGTTTGGCGTGGGCGGTTCCCAAGGGTGACGGACTGGTTCGCAGCCGCCAATATCCGGACGACGTGATCGGGCCCGCGACTGTCTGCGAATTGAATGAAAATGTCGTTCAAAACGTGGTGCGGCGTTCGTTCTCCGGGACCGGGATCCGCGAGGGAATTCCAGAAGCCCGCTCGCTTCTCAACCGGTACCAGGAAAACTATCCGGATTTCGAGAAAGACCTGGCTGTCGAAGTAGAGAGTCTGATCCGGGAGCAGATACTGTACACAGACCGCGCCATTAACTTTATTGAAAACCCCTCCCAGTCCTTCAACCAATAGCCTGGAGATAACCCCCGGAATCAGACGAAACAAAAACCCCCCTTCACGGGTCATTTGGTCAAAGGAGGTTCGGATGTCCAAGACCGCAATCGCCTTAATTCTGGCGCTGCCTGTTTGCCTCTGTTCATGCCGTAATCTGAACGTCCCGGAAGCGGCGCCGACTGCACGGGCCGAGATAGTGCATTCAAACGGCGGAATCGTTGGTGCCGCGACGCTCAGTGAAACCACCGAAGGGGTCAGTATCAACCTCAGCGTGGTCAACCTGCCGCCGGGTGAACACGGGTTTCACATCCACGAAAACGGAGAATGTGTTCCGCCGGGCTTTGAAACGGCGGGCGGGCATCTGGCTCTTCCTGGTCAAAAGCATGGATTCGAGGTTGAGGGCGGACCCCACTTGGGCGACCTTCGGAATCTGGAGATTCCGGAGAACGGAAAGGCCACGGTTCAGCGCACCGTCGAGGGCGCGAACCTGAGCGGCCAAGGCTCTCGCTCGCTCCTCGACAGGGCGATCGTCATCCACGCCAGACCGGATGACTATGAATCGCAGCCTTCCGGAGCGGCCGGCGCCAGAATCGCGTGCGGAGTAATCGCTGAGTCCATTTCACCCGTGCTGACTGAGAATCCCATGACGTGAGGGGAGAATTCACTGCAATGACATTCACACGAATAAGTAAGTCATTCGTTGGGTCGGCGTTTCTGCTGTCTGCGGCGCTGATGGCAGACGGCAGGGAGAACCAAATAGAAAAGATTCGTCA
>CAYLSS010000392.1:0-617 GCA_964385765.1 uncultured Solibacteraceae bacterium | reverse complement strand
TGATGTCGGGAACGGACGAAGCAATCCCTCAGGACCTACTACGAAAAGCCCATTGCGCGGCCATTGTTCCCGGCTTGAAGAAGGGAGCGTTTATTGTCGGCGGACAGTTCGGTGAAGGCGTCATGTTCTGCCGCAAGGAGAAGGGGCCCGGCTGGTTCGGACCATCCATGATCCGGATCGAAGGAGGCAGCTTTGGACTGCAGATTGGTGGTTCTTCCACGGACGTCTTCCTCCTCGCGATGAATGAAAGGGGATCTCGGAAGTTGATGAAAAGCGAATTCACGCTTGGCGCGGACGCCTCTGTCGCAGCAGGTCCGGTCGGCCGCGAGGCACAGGCGAGCACCGACGCGATGATGCACGCCGAGATTCTGGCATGGTCGCGATCGCGCGGTGTTTTCGCCGGTGTGTCGATCAAAGGCAGCACACTGCGGTCGGCCGACGAGGACAACGAGGAGTTGTATGGCCGCAGGGTAGATCACGCGGACATCCTTACCGGTAAGGTTGAACCCCATCCGGCCGGCGAACCGCTGCGGGAGGCCTTGAATCGATTCGCAATGTACGAATCAAAGTAAGTGCCTGCAAATCATCGCCGGCCGAGTCCTTAGAGCGGTACGGAC
>CAYLSS010000391.1:0-5051 GCA_964385765.1 uncultured Solibacteraceae bacterium | reverse complement strand
AATCGTCCTTGTTGGTTTGGGAGCTCAGCTCCAGCAACATCTCTTGCGCGGGCCGAAACCCGGGCGCGGCCTCGAGGGCGAGGATCACGTGTTCCAGCGCCTCGTCATCTTTTCTTGCAAAGCGGTATGCCTTGGCCAGGTTGAATTGAGAAGCCGCGGTATCGAGCGGGGACATCGCGACAACCGCCCCGTATTCGCGAATCGCGCCCTCCGCGTTGCCGAGCTTCAGATAAAGGTCGCCCAACTGGCGATGCGTCTCCTCATCAACTGGATAGACCAGATTCAAGCGTTCCAGCGCGGCCGCGGCGGACTTCGCATCGCCGGCTTCGGCCTGCAGCTCCGCCAGTTGTTTCAAAACTTTCGGGGAACGTCCCCCGGCCCGCATGTAACGCTCCAACTCTTCCCGGGCCGCCGGCCTGTCGCCGAGCTCAAGATGAGCCTGGGCAATCAGCTCGTAGGCGCTGCCGCTTTCGACATATTCGGGATTCAAGTCCCGGATCGCCGGACCTTCCTCGATGACGCTCCGATGGTTACCCATATCCCGCAGAGCGACCAGCGCCTTCATCTTCTTCTTCCACTCCTCGAAGTTCTCAACCACGTGGCCAACCTGCTCATCGAGCCAGGAACGGAACTCTCGGTCGAACTCTTCCGGTTCGAGTTCCAGGCGATCACGGATCACATCCGGCGTCGGCTTCGTCTGGCTGAAGTCGTCCAACATGGCGAGCAGCGTGTCGTAACCCCAGCGCTCATTGATGTAGTCGCAGATCTTGCCGGCCTGAAAATAGGACACCGGCACCTGGGCGGGATAGGTCGGGCGTATGAAGCCGCGGTCCAGATCGGCTACCGGCAGCAGCTTGTCCTCCTTGATGGCTTCGACGATCGCCGAATTCATCCGGTCGCCCCATTCCGGAGAAGTGGCGGTCTCCTCATGGACGGCCATCCCTTCGGTAAACCAGCGCGGAATGCGATGGTCCGTGGCCTCCAGCGTATAGACGTGGCTCAACTCGTGCCACAGAGTGCTGGCCCAGTGAAAGCTTCCCGGACGCCTCCCCGACGGGCTGTCCATCGCCACGACGTGTCCGAACGTCACCCCGAGAGCCCCGAGTCCGGGCATCCCCATGGTGCGAACCGCGAAGTCTTCGTGGTCGGGATAGACCTCGACCTGTACCGGCCCGGACAGTTGAATCCGGTACTTCCGATCGAAGGTCTGCAGCGCGCGGTCCAGTTCGCTCTGGAAGTAAGGCCGGAGCAGTTCGGCTTCCTTCTTATGCAGCCGGAGAATTGTCCGATCCGTTCGATAAGTGACGAAATTCTCGTAGCTGTCCAGCAGCCGCAGCGTGTTCACCGTTGCGGCATCGCGGTAGCCGTTTTCGTAGCAGAGCTCGAGTTCTTTGCGCGCCTCGGCTTCCCGGCCAAGGCGCATGAGATTCACCCCGAGCTGCGACCGTGCCGGCCACAGCGTCGGAGTCAGCTTTAGTGCCCGCCGATAGTGCTCGATGCCCTCCTCGTAGCGCCGGTTCAGAACCATGAAATGGCCGGCTGTCGCGTGGGCTTCGCCATAGACCGGATTGACTTGGAGAATCTTGTCGAGCCAGGGAGTTTCCTCAAGATCATTGAGCCAATCGATGGTCGCCATGATCGCCATTGCGTCGAGCGCTTCATCGGACATCTCGAGCGCCCGTTCGGCTTCGGCGATCGCCTGCTCTTCATCTGAATTCTCGAGCGCCAGGCGCGCGAGCAGTTCCTGTGCTTCGAGAAGATCGGGATCGTGCTTCAGAGCCTCCCTGGCCATCTCGACGGCCTTGGACTCGAAGCTCTCCGCCGCCACCAGGGCCAATCCCAGCATGGCTCCCGCATGGTCCTTGTCGATCTCCAGCGCTTCCTGAAACAGCGCGGCGGCGTCGCCCTCCTGGTAGTGGTCCAGGAACATGCGGCCCCAACGCACCCGGTAATTGGCATTCTCGGGGGCGCTCTCAACGGCCAGGCGAAACTGCTCGTTCGCCGCGTTGTAGCGACCCAGACCCCAATAACCTTCGGCCCGCAGGTAGGGTGTCTCAGCGGTGGTGAGCGACACATAGCAGCGCGCGGCCTGGTCCTGACGGCCGTAGTGTCGATGCTCCTGGCACTCCTCGAGCGTCGCTGCCGCCGAGGGCACGCAAGCAAGCAAGAGAAGAATCGTCGCTAATCGCACGTGCTTCATTCTTCGTCGAGTGCCTTCTGAGTCTTGGCCAGATCCAGGAGAAGCGTCGTCAGACGCGACCGGTATTCCTCGATCGGCATGGCCGCTTTTTCGTACTTCAACTGGTCAATCTTGCGCTCGAGTTCTTCCTTTCGTTCGAGCAGAGCGCGTTTGGCCGGATCCTGCGAAGCCAGTTGCGTCGGGCCGATCCTCAGAACGGGGAAATTCCGCGCCTCCAGTCCCTTGCCGTTCTCCGGTGACGGCGATCTCACGCCCTCGCCCTCCCCGGTGTCTTCCAGCAGCGCGTGTTCGGTAGCCAGGCGCTTCTGGGCAACATAGAACTCCTGGGTCTTACGGTCGGCGTACTCGAACGCTTCGAGCGCGGAGATCACTCCGTTCTTGTCCGTATCGGCGGCGGCGTCCTGCAGCGCCTCGACCCAGTAGCGGGAAAAGACGACCGCGATTCTCTCTCTGCCGCTCTTCGTGGCGGTGATCACCGTCCGGTTCGGCTTGCTCAGCGCCTCCAGCGACCCGCCGCTGGCGCTGGTTAGGTTCGCCACCATCTGGCTGGAAGCAGGAATCCGGTCGAGCAGCGAGGACAACTCCAGGGCCGTCAGGTCCGGCCCCGGCAGATTCACCTTGTATTCGTAACCGTCGAAGCTTCCATGTCCAATGAGCATCAAGGCCAGCGAGTCTCCTGGCTCGGTCTCTCTGGCGATTCGTTCGAGCACAGCGGTCACCGCTTCACGACGCGCTTCATCGCCATAGAGCGTCTCGACGCGCGCTTCGCCGCCCCCCTGCCGCAGCAGTTTGTCCAACTGCTGGGCGAGGCTCTCGAAACGCTGTTCGTAATCCTCTTCGCCTCCCAGCCCGGCCACGGTCACATAGTAAGTAGTGCCGGGCAGCAGGCCGGCAGTCAGTAACAGTAGCAGCGCCAGTCTCATACGCTCCCCCATTTCCTCCGGAACAGCCATTCGGCGGCCTTCATCAGCAATAGCGCTAAGAAGATCGCCGGCATGTTCCACAAATCCTTGGTCTCCCGAACGGTGATGCCCGCCTCGGAGAACGAAATCTCCTCGCTGAGCTTGGACACGGTCTCCGGTGTGTAGTGGCGGCCACCGGTCTGCTCCGATAGCTTCGCGAGAAGTTCGCGGTTCTGTTCCGTCCGAAAATGCTCGGCGACACCGTCCATCCGCTGAAAGCTGATCACATCGCGTCCCACCTCTTCGTCGCGGCGCAATGCGACCACCTCGGCCACATACGAGCCCTGCTGGAGGGCCGTCCAGCCTGCGCGGTATACCCCCGGCTCCTTGATATCCGGCGTCATGACCACCGTCTCCCGATGCCCGCCGGGGGCCAGAATGCGGGCCTCCACCCGCGCATCAGGAACCGGTGCGTAGGTCTTGTCTCTCACCTTGGCAGTCAGATTAACCGTGCCCTGGTCGAATAACATCTGATCAGGAACCGCGGACGTTACCCGTCCAGGTGTCCCGTCCACGAGCCATCGAAGCAGTTGACGCCAGAAAATCTCATGCGTCTGGTCTTCGACAGGCTGCTGCATCTGCCAGCGCCAGCTCCCGCCGGTGGCGAAGACAGCAGTGCGGCCATAGCCGTAACTTTGGGTTACGAGCAGCGGCATCCGGCGGCCGCCGGGCGTGAGGAATTCGGCGAGCACGGTGCCTCCCGGTTTCACATCGCCCGTCTCGTGGTAGTCGGCCAGTTGCGGCAATTCGGCCCAAAGCCTCTCGTTCACCTTCGGGTCCTCGTCCAGGCGGGTGATCAGGCTATCGCGACCCGCATAAGTCAGTGCGACACCGGCACGAGAGCGATCGAAGCTGCCGGCTTTGTCAGTACTCAGCTCGACCGGCAGCATGTCGGCCATTTCAGAGCTCGCATAGCCGCCCTCCGACAAAGACGAACGGCCGCCCAGAAACAGCACACCCCCGCCGCGGCGATCAGCGAACTGGCGGATCAGCTCCTGTTGCGCCGTGTCGAAGTAGCTCGATTCCACCGTCCCGATGATCAATCCCTCATATTCGAACAACTCATCCACGCGACCGGGAAACCCATCGGCCAGTTCTTCGGCGTCGGTGATCCCCTGGCGGTAAACCTTGTTCTCCGTCGTTCGCAACATCGAAACCAGCCGCACGCTCGAGTCATTGGAGACGGCTCGCCGGATGAATTTGTACTCCCACCGCGGTTCCCCCTCTAAGTAAAGGATGGAAGGTTTCGCACCCTCTACGATCAGGAGTCTCGAAGTGGCATTGTTGCGACTGTTTTCTTCGTCGGGTTGAACGTCGATGGCCACGTCGAGACGTTTTGTCCCGGCGGACCCGGCGTGGAACATCAGTGAGACCGTCTGCAGGTCACCCTCGGACTCGAAAGTAAAATCCTCACTGGCTAGCACCTTGCCATCCTGCTTGATCGTGATCCGTGCCGGCTGGTCTGTATACCCCCGCTGCCGCAGCGTGACACGGGCCATCAGCCGCGACTCAGCCAGCGCCCGATCGGGCGTCTGAACATCCATCACTTCCACGTCCCGATCGAACTGCTCTCGGCCAAAGCCTACCGTGTGTACGGGGATTCGCCGCGATCGCAGCTCCGTGATCGTCCCCGCGCTGACTCCACCGGAGTTGTCGGCGCCATCGCTCATCAAAACCACTGCGCCAATCGGCAAGCTGGCGGATTCGGCGACCAATTGCCGGAGGCTCTCACCAATGCGTGTCGCCCGCTTCGACGCCTCGAGCCCCTCGAGCGATTCGATTCGCTCGATGCCCGCGCCCAGCCGGTAGAGCCGAACCTGGAACTGCTCCTGCAAATCGGCCAGCAGCCCTCCCTCGAGCACCCTCGCCGCCGCCGTCGAACGTGAGAC
>CAYLSS010000390.1:3856-5068 GCA_964385765.1 uncultured Solibacteraceae bacterium | reverse complement strand
GGAGCAGGTAAGCCGCGAAGGCGGCCAGCAGCCACGTCACGAGCGCGCCGACCGTGAGCAAGCGCGTGACCACCCCGCCGATCTTGCGCACCTCGCCGATATTGAGGCTGAGACCGCCCTCGAAGAGGATCACGCCGACCGAAAGCGAGATGAGCGGCAGGAGGACCGGCCCGAACAGTTCATCGGGGTTCAACCAGCCTGTCACCGGCCCGGCCACGAAGCCGCAGCCCAGCAGCAGCAGTATCGATGGCAGATGGAGCCGCCATGCGAGCCACCGTGCTGCCAGACCGGCGACGAGGATGGCCGCCAGCCCGACGAGATACTTCTCCTCCATTACTCTAGTGTCGCACCGCTAATGCGCTGGAACGGACGGTTGACAGATCACTGCTTTCGTCCCGGCGGCCGAGGACTGCCGAAGATGACTCCTCGGACTGATTCACCGTGGAGTCAGGGTCATCGTCCGTAAGTGTCACTGAGATAACCGATGATAGCGGCCAGTTCTTCTTCGGTCGCTGTCAGTCCGTTGCTCACCATCCGAGAAACGAGTTCCCGCGCCTCGGGACGGGACTGCGGCGGCGAGTTCTCGACCACTGACAGCGGATGGCAGAGCGAACAACGGGACTCGAACAACGCCCGCCCCGACGGTCCCGTCGAGGCGGTTGATACGGATGTCGTCGGCTCATCCGGTGGACTGGTCACCCGTTGTGCTGCTTCCTCTGAGAGCCGCTTCTGCTCCTCTTGCTGCCGCCTCTCGCGAACAGTCTTCTGCAACTCCGGGGAGATGGCGATCAGGTACGCGGTCACCACCCACTGCTGTTGTTCGGTAATCGGCGCCAGCGCCGTGGACCGGTCAGCCATCCGGCCCACGGTCTGTCTCCAGTCTCTTGGCGTTCGCGGACGGGCCAGTACGGTCCGCAGGTCATGACAGACAACGCACTTCTCGGACAGGACCGCCTTACCCGCGTTCAGCCCTTCAACTGAAGCGAGGCGTGCACGTTTTTCGGGGTCGTCGAGTCCGGCCAACTCGAGGTGCTGGCGTACGCGGGTCAGGTTCTCCTCGCCGTAGACCGGGCCAGCCGGTGCGGCCGCTCGCATAATGGCATCGCGCAGCGCAAACGGTACAGATAAGCCGAGCAGCAGGGCCGTACAGATAAACAGCGCCGCCCCCAGCCACGGCACGAGAGTGGACTCCAGGTGCTTGAACCAGCGGAC
>CAYLSS010000390.1:0-3846 GCA_964385765.1 uncultured Solibacteraceae bacterium | reverse complement strand
CGATGGAGATCTTGACCAGCAGGATGGTCCCGATCGACATGCCGAGGAGGATGTGCGCCACCGTCCTGGCCGGAAACTCAATCTGATAGTTCCATAATCGGGGCACCATTTGGACCATCAACACGATGTAGATCACGACGTAGACATAGCCAAGCAGCCGATGGAGCAGCATCAGCTTCGGCGGGGCCGCGCTTTTATTAGTCTTGTGGTCGAACGGATAGCCCCACAAGTGGAACATCAGGAAGGTGGCGGCGCCTCCCACGACCAGGAAAATCAGGGCGAGAATTGCGTTAGTGGCGACAGTCAAATCCGAAACTTTCTCTTACGGGGGTTCGCCGCAACCGACGTTGAAGTTCTGGCTGGGCGGAAACGGGAGACGCGGATACCGGCGGGCCGCCGATCTCCGCCCGGTTCCCGCTTCGAGTTCTTAAGCCGACCGCTGCACGAGGCTCGCGTCAATGTAGTAGCGGAACATTCGGGCGATATTCTCCAGCGTGATGTTCTTCGGACAGACGGCCTCGCACTCGGCGATGTTCGTGCAGGCGCCGAAAGCCTCCTGGTTCATCTGGTTGACCATTTGGATGGACCGCTCGTGCCGTTCCGGATGTCCTTGCGGGAGCAGGTTCAGGTGCGACAGCTTAGCGCCGACGAACAGCATCGCCGAAGCGTTCGGGCAGGCCGCCACACAGGCGCCGCAGCCGATGCAGGCGGCCGCGTCCATGGCCAGGTCGGCGTTTTGCTTGCGAATCGGAATGGTATTGCCGTCCGGCGCCGCCCCGGTCGGAACCGAGATGAATCCCCCGGCGGAGATGATCCGGTCGAAGGATGTCCGGTCTACCATAAGGTCTTTGATAACGGGGAACGCTTTGGCTCGCCAGGGCTCGAGGTAGAGCTCGTCGCCGTCTTTGAAGTGGCGCATATGGAGCTGGCAGACCGTAGTCCCTCGTTCGGGGCCGTGCGCCACTCCATTGATCGTGAATCCGCAGGTGCCACAGATTCCTTCACGGCAGTCGTGATCGAAGGTGACCGGGTCATCGCCCTCCTCGATCAAACGTTCGTTCAACACGTCGAGCATCTCGAGGAAGGACATGTGCTCGTTCGCGTCCGGGACCTCGTACCGCACCATCTTGCCCGGCGCTTCCGGGTTCTTCTGTCGCCAGATATGTAGGATGATCCGCATTACTTGTAGCTCCGTACCGTAGGCTTCACGTATTCGAACTCGAGCTGCTCTTTGTGCAACTGAGGTTTGTTGCCCGGACCCATGTGCTCCCACGCCGAGACGTAAGCGAAGTTAACGTCGTCGCGTACCGCCTCGCCGTCTTCCGTCTGATGCTCCTCGCGGAAGTGCCCACCGCAGGACTCGTCGCGGTCGAGTGCATCCAGACACATCAGCTCGCCCAATTCGAGGAAGTCCGCGATGCGGCCGGCCTTTTCGAGTGACTGGTTGACCATGCCGTTTTCGCCGGGAATGCGTAATTCCTTCCAGAACCTCTCCCGCAGTTCCGGAAGAAGATCCAGGGCTTTCTTGAGGCCGGCCTCGTTGCGACTCATGCCGCAGTGGTCCCACATGATCTTGCCAAGCTCCCGGTGGAAGTAATCCGGCGAGTGCTTCCCATTGATTTCCAGCAGCTTTTTGGTAATACCCGTGACGTTGTCGATGGCTTCGGCGACCTCGAACGACTCGCTGCCGACAGGGTCTTGTTCCGGATGCTCGCCGGCCAGATAGTCGCCGATGGTGTAGGGGAGGACGAAGTAGCCATCGGCCAACCCCTGCATGAGCGCGCTTGCGCCGAGACGATTGGCGCCGTGATCGGAGAAGTTGGCCTCGCCGGCCACGAACAAACCCGGAATCGTGCTCTGCAGCTTGTAGTCGACCCAAAGACCGCCCATCGTGTAGTGGACCGCCGGGTAGATGCGCATGGGTACGGTGTACGGATCCTCCCCGGTGATCCGCTCGTACATCTCGAACAGGTTGCCGTAGCGTTCTTTAATGGCCTGCTGGCCGAGCCGCCCGATCGCATCGGCGAAGTCGAGATAGACCCCGAGGCCGGTTTCGCCGACCCCGCGGCCTTCGTCGCACATCCGCTTCGCCGCTCGTGAAGAGACGTCGCGGGGAGCCAGGTTGCCGTAGCTTGGATAGATGCGCTCGAGGTAGTAGTCTCGCTCTTCTTCCGGAATCTGGCCCGGCGGCCGTTTATCGTTGACCTTCTTGGAGACCCAGATGCGACCGTCATTGCGAAGGGACTCGCTCATCAGCGTCAGCTTCGACTGGTATTCACCCGACACCGGGATGCAGGTCGGGTGGATCTGCGTGAAACAAGGATTGCCGAAGTAAGCGCCGCGCTTGTAAGCGCGCCAGACAGCGGTGCCGTTGCAGCCCTTGGCGTTGGTCGAAAGGTAGAACACGTTGCCGTAGCCACCGGTGGCGAGCACCACGGCGTGGGCGAGATGCGCCTCGATCCGGCCGGTGATCATGTTTCGCGTTACGATGCCCCGCGCCCGGCCGTTGATGACGATCAGGTCGAGCATCTCGTGTCGCGAGAACATTTTGACCTTACCGGCCCCTATCTGGCGCTGCAGCGCCTGGTAGGCGCCGAGCAGAAGCTGCTGGCCGGTCTGGCCGCGGGCATAGAAAGTCCGCGAAACCAGGGCGCCGCCAAAGGACCGGTTGGCCAGGGTCCCGCCATATTCGCGTGCGAAGGGCACCCCCTGCGCCACGCATTGATCGATGATGTTCAGGCTCAACTCGGCGAGACGGTAGACGTTGGCCTCGCGGGAGCGGAAATCGCCGCCCTTGACCGTGTCATAGAACAGCCGGTAAATGCTGTCGCCGTCATTCTGATAGTTCTTGGCGGCGTTGATGCCGCCTTGGGCGGCGATGGAGTGCGCCCGCCGCGGACTGTCCTGGTAGCAGAAGCACTCGACGTTGTAGCCAAGCTCGGCGAGCGTCGCCGCTCCGGCGCCGCCGGCGAGACCGGAACCGACGACAATGACATTGAACTTCCGCTTGTTCGCCGGGTTGACAAGCTTCATCTCGAACCGGCTCTTCTCCCACGCCTTCTCAATTGGTCCGGAAGGAATTTTCGCATCAAGACTCATAACAATCTCCGGATTACTTTACGATCCCGGCCATGACCGCGACTGGAATCGAGATATTGCCGACGACGATCACGATCGTGGACCAGAACGCGAAGTGTTTGATCCACGGCGTATAGCGGGGGTGGTTCACCCCGATCGACTGGAACACGCTCCAGACGCCGTGAGCGAGATGGTAGCCGAGCACCACCATCGAGAAAATGTAGACCGCCGACGCGGGGACATAGCTGAAACCTTTGACGACGTTGGCGTAGACGTCGATGTGGCCGTCCGCGGTATAGGCGAGACCGTCTTGGAGGCAATGGCCGGTCGTGAAATGCAGCAAGTGATAAATGATGAAGCCTGCCAGAATCGGACCGCTGAGAATCATGGTCCGGGAGGCGAATGACGCCTGCACCCAGCCGGTCTTCGTGTAACGAACCGGACGGGCCTGCCGGTTCATTGACCAGAGCTGGAACGCTGACACGATATGGACCACCACGGTGAGCAGCAAGAAGCCGCGTATGGCCCAAAGCCCGGCGCCGAGGTCGCGCAACTTGGCTCCATAGGCGTTGATCTGATACGGGCCGAGAAAAATCTGCAGGTTACCGAGCATGTGGCCGATCACGAAGACGAACAGGATTGCTCCGGTCACCGCCATCAAGGCTTTCTTTCCGATTGAAGCGTCGAAGAATTTCCAGGTGCGTGCGAGGGTGGAAGCAGCAGCGCTCATAGGCTTTCCTAACGATTAAGATGCTATCAGATGCGTGT
>CAYLSS010000389.1:0-5080 GCA_964385765.1 uncultured Solibacteraceae bacterium | reverse complement strand
GTTCCCGCCGAGGAGGTGGATCAGGAGACGTCGCGGATCGTGGATGACATGAAGGCGAAGGTCCGGCTTCCGGGATTCCGGCCAGGGAAGGTGCCGGAGAGCATGATCCGGACCCGGTTCGCGCACGAGATCCGGCAGGAAGCGCTCGAATCTCTGGTTCCGAAGCATTTGAAGGCAGAGCTCGACAGGGCGAACCTGGATCTCGTGGGCACTCCGAACGTCAAGGACATCAAGTTCGCGAAGGGCGAGCCGCTCGAGTTCACCGCGGAGTTCGAAGTCGCGCCGGAGGTCGAGTTGGGGGAGTACCGCGGCCTGGAGGTGTCCTATGAGGAACCCGAGGTCACTGAGGCCGAGGTGGATCAAAGGCTCGAAGAGCTTCGCGAGCAGAAGGCCGAGTACGTCAACCTGGATCCTCGCCCCGTGGAAGACGGCGATTATGTGGCCGTGTCGTTAGAGAGCGTCGCGGGCACAGACGAGCCGATTGAGAATGACCACATGCTTCTGCGCGTCGGCGACGAGGACACGATCGAAGATTTCTCGCGCAACCTGCGGGGGATGGAACCGGGCGAGGAGAAGGAATTCGACGTCACGTATCCCGAGGACTACGCGCAGCAGCGGCTGGCTGGGAAAACGATCCGTTTCCATACGCTGGTCAAGGCGATCCAAACCAAAGAGCTCCCAGAGCTCGATGACGAGTTCGCCAAGGATCTGGGGGACTACCAGGACCTGGCCGAGTTACGGGACGCCGTCCGCCGCACGATCAGAGCCGACAAGGAGTTCACCTCTCGACAGGAGGCGCAGAGCGCGCTGGTCGACAAGCTGGTCGAGGCGCATGACTTCGAGGTACCCGAGGCATTCATCGAGGGGCAGATTGAGGCCACTGTCCGGCAGCGGCTCGGCGAGTTGGCCGCTCAGGGGGTGGATCCACGCAGCCTGGACCTGGACTGGGAGAAGATCCGGGAGTCGCAGCAGGAGCGGGCTGCCCGGGACGTGAAGGCGTCGATGCTGCTGGCAAAGATAGCCGAACGGGAGTCGATCGAGGTCACCCGGGACGAGGTGGACAAGCAGGTGAACCGGATCGCGCAGCAGCGGCGACAGCCGGTGGTGGCAGTCCGCAAGGAACTGGAAGAGTCGGGAGATATCGGAAGAATCGCGTCGCGAATTCGCACCGAGAAGACGCTCAACCTGCTGTTCGAGCAGGCGCGCAAGGTACCCAAACGGAAGACAGAAGGGGTTGAGTAGCGGTTTGGGAAGGCGTCAATTGCAGAAGAAGCAAAGGTACTCCGTACTGTTTGATTTCACGACGACGGATATCGGGGATTGCCGTCTCAGGGGTTATCGGGCAATAATGGAGGTGACAGGGTGCAACACGGCCCTGACTTCCATAATGCTCATTGAAGCCAATCCTTCGGGGGTTGCCACTTGAGAAGATCCGGAACCGATGACGCCCCGCGTTGTTCCTTTTGTCATAAGAGCCAGGACGTAGTCGAGAGGTTGATCTCTTCGCCGAGCGACTACCCGCGGGTCTATATTTGCGACGAGTGCATCGCGGTCTGTAACTCGATACTGGAAGACGACCGGCGAGATCATCCTCAAGGGGCTCCGGTCAAGCTGCCCAAACCTCTGGAGATCAGGGATTATCTGGATCAATACGTGATTGGCCAGGAAATGGTCAAGCGAAAGCTGTCGGTGGCGGTATACAACCACTACAAGCGCGTCCAGATGAACAAGCAGCGCAGCTCCGACGTGGAGCTGGGCAAAAGCAACATTCTGCTGGTGGGTCCAACGGGCACGGGCAAGACTTTGCTGGCCCAGACGCTCGCGCGGTTTCTGGACGTCCCCTTCGCGATTGTGGATGCGACGACGCTGACCGAAGCGGGGTATGTGGGCGAGGATGTGGAGAACATCATTCTGCGACTGTTGCAGAACGCCGACTGGGACGTGCAGCGCTGCCAGCAGGGGATCATCTACGTCGACGAGATCGACAAGATCGGCCGCAAGGACGAGAATCCGTCGATCACGCGTGACGTGTCCGGCGAGGGTGTGCAGCAAGCCCTGCTGAAGATACTCGAAGGGACGGTGGCCAATGTGCCGCCGCAAGGGGGGCGGAAGCATCCCCACCAGGAGTTCACGGCGGTTGACACGTCGAACATCCTGTTTATCTGCGGCGGGGCGTTCGTCGGTCTCGAGAAGACGATTGCGCGCCGGGTAGGACGTTCGGCGATGGGGTTTGCGAGCGAGACGAAGCAGCGCGACCGCCGGGCGAGTGGCCGGCGCGATGTCAACATGCTCGAAAAGGTGCAGCCAGTGGATTTAATCAAATCCGGCTTTATTCCCGAGTTCATTGGACGCCTGCCGGTTGTGGCGGTGCTGGAGGATCTTGACAAGGACGCCCTGGTACAGATTCTGACCGAGCCCAAGAATGCGATCATCAAGCAGTATCAGCGCTTGTTCGAGTATGAAAATGTTAGACTGAAGGTGACGGACGAGGCTCTCGAGGCCGTCGCCGTAATGGCGATGGAGCGGAAGGTGGGAGCCCGCGGCTTGCGCACAATCCTGGAAGATCTGATGCTGGATCTGATGTACTATCTCCCTTCGTACAAACGAATCCGCGAGGTCACGTTGACGAAGGAGATGGTTGTGACGCGCAAGATTAACATGGCGCTGCTCGAGAAAGCCGGTTAATAGCGGCTCGACGGCGTTCGAGTCTAAACGATCGGACTTCCAGCCCGGCGCGACCGCGCGAGAAGATGGTACAGATCCTGCAACCGGACCTGGGGAGTTCGACGTCAGGAGTAGTTCTGAGATAACCGGACCTCGGCCGACGGTCGGTGGTTTCGTCCCAACCGAACAGAGGGCCAGCTTACACATGCTCACTTCCAAGGAAAAGCCAGAAACACGACGCTTGCCGATGATGCCTATCCGGGACGTCGTGATCTTTCCACATATGATGACCCCGTTTGTCGTGGGTCGAGAGTCGAGCGTACTGGCGCTCGAGGAGGCGCTCTCGGGTGACAAACGAATCTTTCTCGCAACCCAACATGACGCTTCGGTGGACGAGCCGAACCCCGATGAGATCTACGACGTCGGCACGGTGGCGAACATCGTCCAAAGCCTGAAGCTGCCGGATGGCAACATCAAGGTTCTGGTCGAGGGCGTCGAGCGGGGGAAGGTGGTTTCGGTGAGCGAGGACGCCGGCTTCTTCTATGCCGTGGTCCGCGCGGCGCGTTTCAAGGTCGAGCCCGGGCCCCAACTCGAGGCCCTGATCAGCCGCGTGACAACGCTGTTCGAGCAGTACGTCAAGTTGAGCCAGAATCTCAACTACGAAACGATGATCGCCGCCATCCGGGTGGATGACGCGAGCAAGCTGGCCGATACGGTGGGAGCCAACCTGCAACTGACCATCGAGGAGAAGCAGGAACTGCTCGAGATCTTCGACCCGGTGGATCGCCTGACGCGCGTGGCCGAAATGCTCGACATCGAAATCGAGAAACTGAACGTGGACCGGACCATTCAGGGCCGCGTCAAACGGCAGATGGAGAAGGCGCAGAAGGAATACTACCTCAACGAGAAGATAAAGGCGATCCAGAAGGAACTCGGCCGCGGCGAGAAGAGCGAGTTCGACGAGCTCAAGAAGAAGATCGAAACGGCGGGCATGACCAAGGACGCCAAGGAGAAGGCACTGGCGGAGTTGCGGCGCCTGGAGAACATGCCGCCGATGTCGGCCGAATCCACCGTCTCGCGCAACTATCTCGATTGGCTCCTGGCGGTACCGTGGAAGAAGCGAAGCCGCGAGATCCGCGACCTGCAGCACGCTCAGGATGTTCTCGAAAGTGACCATTACGGGCTGGAAAAGATCAAGGAACGCATTCTCGAGTTCCTGGCCGTCCGGCGGCTGGTGAAGAATCCTCGGGGGTCGATTCTTTGCTTTGTTGGACCTCCGGGTGTCGGCAAGACGTCGCTGGGGATGTCGATTGCGAAGGCGACCGGCCGGAACTTCATCCGGATGTCATTGGGCGGAGTTCGGGACGAAGCCGAGATTCGCGGCCATCGCCGCACCTACATCGGGGCGCTGCCCGGTCAGATTATTCAGATGATGAAGAAGGCTGGAACGCGCAACCCGGTCTTCATGCTCGACGAGGTCGACAAGATGTCGACCGACTTCCGTGGCGACCCGTCGGCGGCGCTGCTAGAGGTACTCGATCCGGAACAGAACTACATGTTCGTCGATCACTACCTCGACGTCGAATATGATCTGAGCCAAGTGTTCTTCATCGCCACCGCGAATGTGCTGCACACCGTTCCTCCCGCTCTGCAGGACCGGATGGAAGTGATCCGGCTCTCCGGATACACCGAGCTCGAGAAGCTCGAGATCGGCAAGCGGTTTCTGGTTCCCAAGCAGATGAAGGAGACCGGTCTCACGAGCAAGGAGATCGAGTTTTCCGCGGAGGGAATTCAGGCGCTGATCCGTTACTACACGCGGGAAGCAGGCGTACGAAACCTGGAGCGCGAGGTGGGCAATGTCTGCCGCAAGGTGGCGCGCAAGGTGGTGGATGGGCGCAGCAGCAAGAAACGCGTCGCGAAGGCCAAGATCACTGCCAAGGCAGTGGAGGAACTGCTGGGGCCGCGCAAGTACCGCGAATTCCAGGCGGATAAGAAGAACGAGTTCGGCGCGGTAGTGGGGCTGGCCTGGACCGAAGTCGGCGGGCAGATCATGACCACCGAGACTACAATCACGGAAGGGCGCGGCAAGCTGACCACTACCGGCAAGCTCGGTGATGTGATGCAGGAGTCGGCGCAGGCGGCCATGAGTTACGTCCGGTCGCGGGCGCATACTCTCGGGCTGCCCCGGGATTTCTACCGCCAACTGGACATACACGTCCATGTACCCGAGGGGGCGATTCCGAAGGATGGACCTTCGGCTGGGATCACGATCGCCACGGCCATTTGCAGCGCGCTGACGCAGATACCGGCCCGCTGCGATGTGGCGATGACGGGCGAGATCACTCTCCGGGGGAAGGTGCTTCCCATCGGCGGCTTGAAGGAGAAGCTACTGGCAGCGCATCCTAATGGTATTTTC
>CAYLSS010000388.1:3066-5092 GCA_964385765.1 uncultured Solibacteraceae bacterium | reverse complement strand
GGTGATCTTCAGCGGCGTTCCGGGAGGCGAGGTGGAGCGTCCGCCGCGGCGCGGGTCGCTCCGAATCGGGATGGTTGGACGGATCGCGCCGGAGAAGGGTCACGTGGACTTCCTGAACGCGGCCGGACGCCTGATAGCGAATCATCGCGCCTGCCGCTTCTCGATTACCGGCGGCGCGCTCTTCGACGATCCCGAGGCTCTCCGCTATGAGGAACGAGTGCGCTCTCTCGCCGCGAAACTTTCGGTCGAGTTCCAGGGTTGGCGGCCGGACGCAAACAGAGTGCTCGCCGGGCTGGATGTCCTGGTTGTCCCTTCTACCGGCGCTGAAGCGGCGCCGCGCGTGATTCTCGAAGCGCTGGCTAGTGGAACGCCGGTGATTGCCTATCGGACGGGAGGCATTCCAGAGTTGCTGGAGGGATCGGACGGGGGAATCGTGATTGACCCCGCCCCCGAAGCTCTGGTGCAAGCGATAGCTCAACTGACGCCGGAGCGTCTGCATGCTATGTCGGAATCGGGGGTGCGGACGTGGCGCGAGAGATTCACGCTTGGCCGGTATCGGCGCGAGATTTGTGAACTGCTGGCTGCGCGGGTTTCGCAGATGCCGTAGCGGCCTGCCGCGAACCGGCGCCGGAGCCGGTTAGCAGGCGGCATAGCAGCAGGCCCGCGCTGATTGCTGCCAGTCCCGCGACCGCAAGCACCGTTGCATAGCCGAAATGGTGGATCGCTGTGCCGGCCGAGAAAGCGGCCAGCGCCTGAGCGGAGGCTATCGTCAGGAAGTTCAACGAGGACGCTCCGCTCTGCTCTTCGTCCCTGACATTGCTCATCAGCAGCGTGTACATACCCGGCTCACTCATCCATTGAAAGGCCATGTAAAAGCAATAGGCAAGCGCACCGGCCAGCACGGCCTCGCTGATGGAGACCAGGCCCAGCGCAGCGCCGGTCAGCACCATCATCGCGGCAATTCCAGGAACGAGGCCAAAACGGCGGTAGGCGACCGGGGCGACAATCATCGCCACTAGTTGCGCGACCTGTCCTGATGAAAACACAGCTCCAATCTGGGCTGTCGTCGCACCCAAACGCGACAGGAAAGCATTGAAGAATGGGTTGAAGGCGCCCGTTGCAAGGTTCCAGAGGGCGAACACCAGCAAGTAGCGCCGGATGAAGGCGCCGCGCGGGTAGACCTTGCGCTGCCGCGATTCTCCCGCGGGGAGATCCAGCCGCGCGATCACGACCCCGGCCAACGCCATGAATCCCGCACCTGCAAGAAGCGACCAGCGTTTCGCGGCGGCGCCCGTGTCCGCGGCGCCGAGCCCCAGCAGCAATTCCGGCAGCCGGCCGCCGATCAGACCGCCGGCGATACCCAATCCGATACCGGCCCCGAAGAACAGACTAAAGCCGACCGGACGATGCTCGGCCGCCACCAGGCGTGCGACCACCGGCGCCATCGACACCATCCACAGAGCCAGAAACGCGCCTCCAATGAACGCGCTCGCGATCAGCCATGTTTCGGCGGTGAAGGCAGCCCGTCCGGCCGTGATGACGGCCGATCCGCCGAAGCACAGCAACAAGGTTCGACCGAGACCCGCCCGATGGCCCAGCCAACCGGCCGGAAGCGCGCCCGCAATGCTGCCCGCGGTCATCGCGCCGGCCACCTTGCCGAGAAAGTCCTCTTGAAAACCCAGGTCCAGCAGGTACAGGTTGTAGATCAACACGAAGAGAAACATGCCGAACGTGAACAGGCCGGACGCGCCGAGGAAACGCAGGAAACGTCGGTCGAGTCCGTGAGCCCGCCACCACCACTCGGCGAGCTGCGCCGTCATTGATGGAAGAGATGCCAGATAGCGAGTTCCCCGCGAGACAACGTGGCGGGCGTACGCGGCGGATTGCTCCAGTCGGCGCCGCGGTGTGCGCTTGTCCGGCGGAAGGTACGAGACAGAGCTGACGGCAGGCGGCCGAGCAGGCAGCAGGTGGCGCCGCAGTACCCGGCCGGAGCAGCCCGCAAGAGCAAGGTGCAGCCAGAGTGCGC
>CAYLSS010000388.1:509-3056 GCA_964385765.1 uncultured Solibacteraceae bacterium | reverse complement strand
CTCTTGGCCCGGCCCGTCCCCGACGAAAGACACGAATACCGATCGATCCACAGGCTCGGCGGTCCGGCAAGTTCCCGGCATTCGCCTTCCAGCAGCGGTGGCAGACGGCAGCCGAAACACTGCCGGGCCATGCTCGCGGCCACCGCGGTCAGATGGCGTAAGGACGCTCCGTAGCGATCGTTCCAGATCGCCCAGAAATCGTCATCGCCGGCGTGATTCTCGAGGAACCAGGCGATCTCGTAAGCATGAAACAGTCGCAGATTCCGGTGAAGGAGGTGACGCAATACATGCAGGGAACGATAGGCGAACTCGTCCACCGGATCGAGGACGCTGCAGGCCGCCGGATCACTCTGGCGGCCGCGCCGTTCCATGAACTCATCCAAGCCCGGTACGGCGATGCGCTCGCCCGCCTCGTCCCAGAGCTGGAAGTGGGGCTCAACCGCCAAGGGAATGCCGTCATCGAAGTAGTCCCCGTTCCACTCGTAGCCGGGGTTGCTGACCATCGGCGCGAGGTGGTCCGGCTGAAGTCCTTCGAGTTCGGCTAGCGCGTGGTAGCCGAGCGCGACGAGCGCCTCTGTGGCCGCCGGAAGACGGTCTCGCTCGCAATAAATGTCGATGTCCGCCGTCCAGCGCCCAGCGGGATCGGGACCGTAGGCCAATGCGTGCGCGAGCCCCTTGACAAGAGCGTAGTCGATTTCGCGTGCGCGGAATTCGCCGTCGATCGCTTCAATCGCTTCCCCGAGGCGGACCGCGCGGCGGCGGGTCGCGTCAAGATTCCCCTCCAGCCTCGCGCGTACCCACGGCGGCCAGCCCGCAAGGCTTCGACGGGCGAGCGTCAGTGTCAGTTGCTCCCGGTCACACCAAGCGAGCAGGTTGCGCCACTGGCGGTCATCCAGATCACTCAGCGAGGCGTCGGCGCCGTCGCCGCTGTCGAAACGCAGGCCGGCAAGCGCAGCCCGGGCCTCCTCCGGTAGTCGCTCGGCTGGCTTCACCGGACGCCGGCTACCATCCTTTCCAACTCGTCGACCGCCTCGTCGAGGTTCTCGTATCGAAACAGGTACGGCCTGGCATCCAGAAGTCGCCGCAGCGATGCGTGGCGCCCGGCGAGGTGTTCCCCGAACGGTGTGAGTCCCGCGGTAAGCCGTTGCAAGGCTTCCGAGGTCGGAATCCGAACAAGCTGGCTCCGGCCGCCCGGCTGCCGATCGAGAAAGACAACGAAATCGGCGACTGCTTCGGACCCGGTCCGGATCTCCGGAAACTCGGCAGTGGCGACCTCTATGGTGAGCTTGCCGCCCGGGTTTTTGAAGGCGGGCCGGTTCCGCAGTTCCTCAAACAAAGCCGCCGCCGATTGCCGCAAACGAATCTGGCGAGGGCGCCCGAGAACAATACGGTCAGCGGCATGCCGATCCAGCCAGGCGGCATCGTCGGTGATGTAGGTCCAGCCGCGGCGGGCGCAGGCGAATGCGAGCGTTGATTTGCCGGCCCCCGCGTCGCCGCAAAGCAGAACACCGTGCCCGTCGAGCGAGACGCATGCCGCATGAACCGGTGTCAGGCACGCATCCGTCACCATCGAATACGCCATCGCTTCAAGGAAGTAGTACCGAAACCACGAGCGCCGTGCGACGGTCGCCGCGGATGCCCAACAACACGCGACACTTCGGGCAAAGTCTATAACTGCTGTGTTCCACGTATCCGAGACGACCGTCATCAAATGCACCTGGGAGCGATAAACGGGCGGTTGGTCCCCGGCCGCACGGCCCTCCGGCGTCACGATGAAGCGACACTCGAAATCCGGCGCCGGTCTTTCGTTTGGCGCGATTCCCGACCAGCTCTCCTCGGCCGCCTCCAGCACCTCACGATGGGTCGTCCGGATCAGCAGCGGGTAGCCGAGCGGATAATGCTGCCTGCGAAACGGAAACTCGACATGGTGGCCAAGCGGATCGTATGCTGTGGAGACTGTTTGTGTCCCAGCCACTACCCCAATGATACGTGCCTGTCATTGTAGGAATGGTTAAAAGTGCGCGCGGCAATCGTCCATTACTGGCTGCTGACCAGGCGCGGCGGAGAACGCGTCGTCGAGGCCCTCTGCCGGATGCTGCCCGACGCTGACCTGTTCACCTTGTACTACGACCCCGAGCAAATGGGCCCGGAGATCCGGGAGCGGAAGGTCACCGCCTCGTCGCTGAATCGCTGGCGGCGGCATTACCGGAGCCTGCTGCCGTTGGCCCCATTCGCTCTCGAGCAGTTCGATCTACGCGGCTATGACCTGGTGGTGAGCAGCGAATCCGGTCCGGCCAAGGGCGTGCTGGCGCCAGCGGACGCCCTTCATGTCTGCTACTGCCATACACCGATGCGATATCTATGGGACCTCTATCCGCACTACTGCGGCGAATGGACCCGAAGCCGCTGGAAGCGTGCGCTCATGTCGCCGGCCGCCACCGCCCTGCGCGTCTGGGATTGCGCCACTGCCGCGCGCGTCGACCAATTCGTCGCTAACAGCAGCAATGTGCAACGGCGCATCCGGCGGGCCTGGGGACGCGACTCGAT
>CAYLSS010000388.1:0-499 GCA_964385765.1 uncultured Solibacteraceae bacterium | reverse complement strand
CTCGATTGTCGTGCATCCTCCGGTCGCGGTCGAGCGGTTCGAATGGAAGCAGCCGGAAGACTATTACCTGGTTGTTTCCGAACTCGTCCCTTATAAGCGGGTGGACCTGGCGATTCGCGCTGTCACTGTATCCGGCCGCAAGCTGCGTGTGGTCGGCGACGGCCCTGAATACAAGATGCTGCGCCAACTGGGCGGAGCCGGTGTCGAGTTCTGCGGCCGGGTTTCCGACCAGGAACTGCCCGAGCACTACGCCCGCTGCCGGGCACTCCTCATGCCTGCGGAAGAGGACTTCGGCTTGACTCCGGTGGAGGCGATGGCCAGCGGTAAACCAGTGATCGCCTTCGGCCGCGGCGGGGCGCTGGAGACAGTGCCTCTGCGGGAGCCGCTTGGCGGGGTCCTGTTCACCGAACAGACTCCGGAGGCCATGGCGGCCGCGGTCGCCGGCTTCGAGCGAATCGAGCATCGGATCGATCCGGCCCGATTGGCTGCCGACATGACA
>CAYLSS010000387.1:1205-5096 GCA_964385765.1 uncultured Solibacteraceae bacterium | reverse complement strand
CTCCTTCGCCGGGAAGCCCCAAGGATGCCCGCGCGGCGTTCGATAACCTGTTTAAAAAGTAGCCCTTCTCATGCGAGTCGCCAAGTTAGTCCAGCAACACCAGTTCGAATTGGAAACGGAAACCATCGACGACCCTGGTCCCGGCGAAGTCCAGGCCAAGGTTGTCTCCGTCGGCGTGTGCGGATCGGACCTGCACAACTTTTCCGAGGGGTCGGTCGGAGATTCGGAGAGTGTTTATCCGATGGTCCTGGGCCATGAGCCCACTGGAAAGGTGGTCAAAATCGGTCCCGGTGTGAGTGGCTGGTCGGCTGGCGATCCGGTGATGCTCGAGCCCGCTATCTATTGCTACCATTGCGAGTTCTGCCGGGCCGGACGCCACAATGTCTGCGCCAACCTCCGGTTTATGAGCCAGCCGCGCGATCCCGGCTTCTTTCGCGACTACGTCAACCTCCCGGCCGCGAACCTGGTGCCCGTCCCGGAAGGCATGGGCTTCGACTACGCCACACTGTTCGAGCCCTTGGCCGTGGCGCTGCATTCCCTCAAGTTTGCCGCCGTCGAGTTGGGTGACACCGTGGTCGTGTTCGGCGCCGGGCCAATCGGCCTGCTCACGATCGCCAGCCTCAAACTGGCTGGCGCCACGAGAATTCTCGCGGTCGAGCCGGTGGCCGAACGGCGTGATCTGGCCCGCGCCGCGGGCGCCGACGAAACCATTGACCCTCATTTCGTCGACCCTCGAGTGGCGGTCCAGGAAGCCACCCAGGGCCGTGGGGTCGATGTGGCTGTTGATTGTGTCGCCCGCGAGGGCTCGATTGACCACTGCCTCCACGTCACGCGAAACGCGGGCCGCGTGGTGGTCACCGGCATCCCGCCCGAACCGCGTGTCTCCCTCGACTATCACGAGATGCGGCGCAAAGAAATCCACCTCTTCAACGTCCGCCGCTCCAACCACGAAACGGAAGCCGCCGTCGACGTCATGAGGCTTCATCCCAAGTTGTTCGGTCCCATTGTGACCCACACCCGCCCCATCGAAGAGATCCAGGAAGCCTTCGAGCAGGTGGAGGCCTACTCGGGCGGCGTGGGTAAGATGGTCATCAGGCTAGACTGAAAGCTCTTCCGTCTTCCGCCACCGCCGGATGGCCTCGGCGCCGGCGTCCCGGACCCGCAGCAATTGCTCGATGACATCGTCGTCGAGTGGCCCCGGGTCATTCCGGTCTCGTTCGAAAAACAGGCAGCCCACCGCCAGCCCCTCCACCACCAGCGGCAGAACGCCGAAAGACTGCGCTCCTGTGACGTGGCAGAACTCGGTATCCCAGTAGCGGTCATCGTGCACTAACAGCGGCTGCCGGCCGAGCATCGCGATCGCCACCGGTCCGGAACGGATCGACAGCGAAAAACAGAATTCATTCAGATACCGGTCAATGTCTTCTCCCAGGCCCAGGCGTCCCCGAATCGTCCGGTGGTCGGAACCAACCAGCGCGAACACCACCCGCCGTGCCCGAACACCCCGGTAAATCGCCTCCAGCGCCATGAGCACCAGCCGCGTGAGATCGTCCATGGTTCCGGCTTCGAGCGCGCCTTCCACTTCGTCGGCCAGGCGGCGCAGAAGCGCCGGACCGGATTCGCCTTCTCCGAATCCCCCCCCGCTTTCGCCTTCTTCCGCTTCATCCAGCAGGCGGAGGGCATCGGCCGCCTGTCTGCGAAGCCGAAGGTCGTCGAGCGGAATCTTCAAGAGGTTGAAGGTCGCCTTTGTTTCGTCAATCGCGCAGTCGGCGATCTCCTGGATCGCGCTCCGCGAAAGGCCGAGTCGCGGGCCGTGTTTCCTCAACAGGTGATCCAGCCGGCCCTGCTGTGCCACCGGCTCGCGCCGGTGGACCGCTTCGGTCAGTTCGTGGCTGAAGGCGGTCACAGCCGCCAACCGCCCCGGTTCCCCTTGCGGGCCCAACAGGGGCTTCGGTTCCTCGGCCTTCATGCACTGCCCGACGTTCTCCGGCATCTTCCAGTACGACGCGGCGGCCCGCCCAAGGTCTTCATACGTGCATTCGAGCACTTTCAAACAGGAATTCTGCTCCTTGCTCGGCGATTTCCTCATCTCCGCCAGCACCGCTGCGTACTTCCGAGGTAGGTACCCCGCGGTCAGCACCTCTCCGAGGTTCCGGAACATCCCGCACAAATAGGCTTCCTCGATGCGCGGAAAGCCCACCCGGCTCGCCGTCACGCGGGCATGACAGGCGCTCAGCAACGACAACAGCATCAGCTCCCGCAGACCGGTCGACTTGCTTTGGAAATGCCGGAACAGCAGCATCCCGCCGGCAATGTCCCGGATGGCGTTCAACCCCAGCAATGCCACCGCGTGCGTCACGGTCGCAATCCGGTGACCCGAGCGATTGTAGTAGAGCGAATTCGCCGTCCGGAGAATCCGCAGCGTCAGGCTGAAGTCCTTGAGAATGACGTTCGTGATGTGGCGCAGGGAAGCTTCGTCATCCTGCGTAATGCGCATTACCTCCGAGATGTGTTCGCCAAACACCGGAAAATCCTTCCGGCTGACGATCACGCGCATCAGGGCATCCACGGCCTGGCGCCGGCTCTTCTTTTCACTGGCTGGCACAGCGGTCCTGCATAGCCCGTCCAGGCGCCGGCGGCGGCTCTCAACGCAGACTGAGGAAAAAGCTCGGCCGTCCAGGCTCCTTTTTCGGGAAAGGAGTACCTCAAAAGTCTCATCGGACAACCCGGCCATTTTCTGGCAGCGGATTGCACTCGACGCCCGGCTGCACGCTGGAGAACGCCGTCGCATGCTGGAGAATGTGGACTACGCCCCGCCGCATGCTCGAGAATGAAGGGCCCTGCTACTCCACCGTGGCCCCCTCAGACCAGCAATGGCTTGACCACCTCGCCCGCCACGTCCGTCAGCCGGAAATGACGGCCCTGGTACTTGTAGGTCAGTCTCGTGTGGTCGATCCCCAGACAGTGAAGAATGGTTGCCTGGATGTCATGGATGTGGATCGGGTCTTCCACCACGTTGTAGCAATAGTCGTCCG
This sequence comes from uncultured Solibacteraceae bacterium, assembly GCA_964385765.1. Classification (GTDB taxonomy): domain Bacteria; phylum Acidobacteriota; class Terriglobia; order Bryobacterales; family Bryobacteraceae; genus CAWELS01. The sequence goes on along the minus strand of CAYLSS010000387.1, from coordinate 2,061 downwards.
TCTTGCCCAACTGCAGTCCCGCCTTGATCCCGCCGCCGGCCATCCACATCGCGAAGCAGCGCGGGTGATGATCTCGCCCGTAGTTCGTCTCCGTCAGGTTCCCCTGGCAGTACACCGTCCGCCCGAACTCCCCGCCCCACACAACCAGCGTCTCGTCCAGCATGCCTCGCTGCTTCAAATCCTTCACCAGCGCCGCCGACGCCTGATCGGTCGCCTGGCACTGTAGGGCTATGTCCCGCGGCAGGTCCAGGTGCTGATCCCAGCCGCGTTTGTAAAGCTGTATAAAGCGGACCCCCCGTTCCGCCAGCCGCCGGGCAAGCAGGCACTGCTGGCCGTAGGTGCCCGGCTTCCGCGAGTCCGGTCCGTACATCTCGAATATGTGGTCAGGTTCCTGGGAAAGATCCACCAGCTCAGGCACCGAGGTCTGCATCCGATAAGCCATTTCGTACTGCGCGATGCGGCCCTCGATTTCGGGACCCTGGAACTCGTCCGCCTTCATCCGGTTCAACCGGCCCACCGCGTCGAGCATCCGCCGGCGCGTCGCCGGATCAATGCCGGGTGGATCGGAAAGATAAAGCACCGGGTCGCCCGACGAGCGGAAGTTCACCCCCTGGTACTTCGATGGGAGAAATCCGGCCGACCAGAGCCGCGAGAACAGCGGCTGTGAGTTGCCGAGCGAACTCGCCTGCGAAACCAGCACCACGAACGCCGGCAGGTTCTCATTCTCGCTCCCGAGTCCATAGCTCACCCATGCCCCCATGCTCGGCCGTCCCGGCTGCTCGAACCCCGTCTGAATGAACGTGATCGCCGGATCGTGGTTGATCGCGTCGGTGTGAACGGTCTTGATAATCGCAAT
>CAYLSS010000387.1:0-1195 GCA_964385765.1 uncultured Solibacteraceae bacterium | reverse complement strand
CGCGGTGCGCGGAAGCAGTTCGCTGACCCACGCGCCGGATTCCCCGTGCCGCGCGAACCCGAAAATCGAACGCGCCACCGGCAGCGAATCCTGACCCGATGTCATGCCGGTGATCCGCTGCCCCTGGCGAACCGAATCCGGCAATTCATCGCCGTGATACTTGTCCAGAAGAGGCTTATAGTCGAAGGTCTCAAGCTGCGAGGGCGCGCCCGACTGGTGCAGGAAAATCACCCGCTTTGCCTTCGGCGCGAAGTGCGGAAGACCGGCCAGACCGCCCGCCGCCTTGCTTGCCGCACCGCCAACCAGCTTTGGATTCAAGAGCGATGCAAGCGCCGCGAGCCCGATTCCCCTCGTGGTCCGGCCAAAGAAGTGCCGTCGCGTCACATGCAACCACGGCTCATCGTGATCTGTCATACGCCCCTCGTTGTATTCACTATACACCTCGCACCCACAGCCCCCATTCAGCCAACCTCCACCATCCATGCCGGTTGCCCGTTGTGCGAAGCGTAACAGGGAATTTTGTTCTCTCCGCGCAGCGCTTCAGCCCGCCCGCGCCGCCATATCAAGGGCGCTGCCCTTCGCTAGTTTGTGACCGTCTCTTCGTAGTGCACGATCGTGTCGACAATCCCGATTTCAACCCGGCGATTCGCTGCGCGCGCTTCCTTCGTCCGAGCCGCGATCTTGGGTTCCCGCTTTCCGTAGCCCTTCGTCTCGATCAGGTCTTCGGGGATGCCCGCCTCGATCAGGTAGTCACGAACTGCGTCGGCCCGCCGCTCCGAGAGGTCCTGATTGTAGTCTGCCGTTCCGATATCGTCTGTGTGGCCATCGATGAACAGCCGGTAGCCTTCGCTGGCCAGCAGGATGCCGGCGATACGGCTGAGCATCTCCCGGTTCTCGGCGCTCAGCGTGGCTTTGTCGAACTCGAAGCGGAAATCCTTGTCGCTGAGCACCATCACCATGCCGGCCGGTGTCCGCGACGTCGGCGCAATCCGGTTGAGCGCCTCCTGCATCCGGTCCAGCTCGGCTTTCCGCCGGGATCGCACGGCCTCCAGCTCGGACCGCGTCATCTCCGTCTCCTGCCGCGCCTGTGACGCCTCCGCCAACGCCCTCGCCCGTTCGGCGGCCACCCTCGCGATCTCTTCCTCTCTTTCGCGCAACTGCTCGTCGGTTTCCTGTAACTGCTCGCCGGTTTGCT
>CAYLSS010000386.1:0-5108 GCA_964385765.1 uncultured Solibacteraceae bacterium | reverse complement strand
ATCGCCGCTCGATCCCGGTCGATGCCGTTCTCTCCAGGAGTAGTTTTTTCCCATGCAGCCCTACAAATTCGTCCTCATCCCCCTCATCGCCGCCCTGACCGGCTACCTGACCAACTACATCGCGGTGCGCATGCTGTTTCGTCCGCGGCGGCCCCTGCGCCTGCCCGGCATTGTCATTCAGGGACTTATTCCCCGCCGCCGCGGCCAGATTGCCTCCCGCGCTGTCGCCTCCGACCGCGACCCGGGAGCCGTCGCCGCCGATCGTCGAGGCGTTCTCTCCCAGCCACTTCATTGCCGCGCAGGCATCCTCGACCGCCGCCGGAAATCGGTGTTCCGGAGCCAATCGATAGTCGACCGCCATCACCATCCAGCCCGACAGCCTGGCGAGGATCCGGCAGACGATGTCATGCGTGTCGAGACCGCCCGAGAAGAATCGTCCCCCATGATAGTAGGCGAGCGCGGGCAAGCCGGCTTCATCCGACGGAGCGTAGACGCGGACCGGGATTGCCCCGGCGGGTCCGGGAATCTCCCGCTCCTCGACCCGCCGCAACGCAGGCGCCTCGCCCGCGAGCGGAGCCATCCGCCGGTAGAATTCGCGAGTCTCGGCCACCGACATTGCGCTCCGGTCCGGCTCGCCCGAGGTAGCCGACCGGTCAAGGAATGCCTTCACCTCCGGGTCGAGCGGCACGTTATTCCCCCAGGCAGCGGAAAATTTCGCGATAGAACTCCGGATGCGACTGCCAGGTCTGCGCGGTCACGATCTTCCCGTCACGTACCGCTTGCCGGCTGTCCCAGGTCCCGCCCGCCATGCGGACTTCGTGGCGGACGTGCTCGTAGCAGGTGACACATCGGTCCTTGACGAGTTCGGCCGCGACCAGCACCTGGATTCCATGACAGATCGCAAACACCCATTTGCCCGCCTCGGCGAAGCCCTTCACCAGCGCGATCAACGCTTCGTCGTGGCGCAGGTACTCCGGCGCCCTGCCTCCGAGAATGAGGATCCCGTCGAAATCGGCGGCCTTCGCCTCGGCAATGGCGATATCGGCGTCGAGACCATAGCCTCTCCGTTCGATATAGGTGTCCCAACCCGGCTCGAAGTCATGCATTACGAGATGAAGCCGCCGCTTGCCGGGCGCCGCCACTGCCGCGTCCATTTCCGCCTCGCGAAAGCGATGGACCGCATACAGGGCTTCATAGCTTTCCCCGGCGTCGCCGGTGACAATCAGAATCCGCTTTGCCATGACATCGCCAGCATAGCAGGTGGGTCAGCCGATCGCGGTGCGGGACAGGAGAAAAGAGGGCGCCTGAGGGAAGTCCCGGCGCCCGTTTGGAAGTTGTTGTGAGCGTATGCGTTCTCTCTTAATTACGTTCGGGCCGCTAATTTGTTCCGGACGATTGATGGTTCCTTGAACGATTAGAAAACAATAATCGCGGCCGCTGCCGGACGTTTCAGATATGCTGGAATGTCCGGCGCCAGGCTGCGCCGGCAGGAGTACTCATGGCTAAGATGACATTCGGTGTGATTATTGGAAACCGCGGATTCTTCCCTGACCACCTCGCGCAGTCCGGCCGCGAGGAGATGATCCAAGCGGTGGAGACCGCCGGGCACACCCCGGTCGCTCTCGGGACCGGGGACACGAAGTTCGGGGCCGTGGAAACCCGCGACGAGGCAAAGAAATGCGCCGCCCTGTTTCGGGATCGCGCGGACGAGATCGACGGAATCATTGTCTCGCTTCCCAACTTCGGCGATGAGCGCGGCGTCGCCGAGACGCTGCGGATGGCAAAGCTCGATGTTCCCATACTCGTGCAGGCGACGCCCGATACGCCCGGACGCATGACGATTGCTGATCGGCGGGATAGTTTCTGCGGCAAGATGAGTGTTTGCAATAACTTGACGCAGTACAACATCTCGTATTCGTTGACCCGGCGGCACACCGTGCCTCCGGATTCCGACGATTTCCGACAGGATCTTGACTGGTTCGGCGCGGTTTGCCGCGTGGTCAACGGGCTGCGGCGAATGCGGATCGGAGCGATCGGGGCCCGTCCGGCCGCGTTCAACACAGTCCGCTACAGCGAGAAGCTCCTCGAGTCCAGCGGCATCGCCGTCGAGACAGTGGACCTTTCGGAGATCCTCGGCCGCATCGCGCGCATGAAGGATGACGATCCCGCCGGCCAGGCGAAACTCTCCAAGATCAAGGAATATGTCTCGACGAAAGATGTTCCCGCCGAAAGCCTCATGAAAATGGCCAAGCTCGGCGCAGTCATCGAGCAGTGGATGAAGGAAACCGATGTCACCGTCAGCGCGGTCCAATGCTGGACCGCGATGGAGGAGTACTTCGGCGTTGTCCCCTGCACTGTGATGAGCATGATGAGCAATGAGTTGCTGTCGGCCGCCTGCGAGGTCGATGTTTGCGGCACGGTCGCCATGCGCTCGCTGGCCCTGGCTTCGGAAACTCCCAGTGCGCTGCTCGACTGGAACAATAATTACGGTGACGACCCCAACAAGGCCGTCTGCTTCCACTGCTCGAACCTGCCGAGACACTTCTTCGCCGACGTCAAGATGGACTTCCAGGAAATCATTGCCGGTTCGGTCGGCAAGCTCAACACGTTCGGCACCATGGTCGGACGCGTGAAATCGGGACCGATGACGTTCGCCCGCATGTCCACGATTGATTATGAGGGGGTCATCGCCGGCTATGTCGGCGAAGGGCGGTTCACCGACGATTCGCTCGAGACCTTTGGCGGCGCCGGCGTGGTCGAGATCCCGAATCTGCAGGCTCTGCTCCATTACATCTGCGAGCAGGGCTTCGAGCATCACGTCGCGGCCAATTTCTCGACTGTGGCGGGAGTGATCGAAGAAGCCTGGACCAAATACATGGGCTGGGATGTCTATCGTCATTCATAAAGAAGTCACAGGAGATTTCCGACTTAGAGACTAAATGACGGGAAGGCGCCGCTCCCGCACCTCGTCCAAGAGAAAAAGAGACATGGAAGTCAATTGTTCCGGCCGGCGCCGGAAGACCTCGCGCGAATATTGTGAAATCTGTTATGCGTCCTTCACGAACCTGGAACACGGCTGCTCGCAAAATCAAAACAAGCGGATCAGTTCCTGTTTGAAACAGAGCTTTTAGATGACAGCGACAGACGCGGTACAAAGCATCGTGAATGACCCCTGGGGACGGCTCGTCCGCGACTGGAATTGGAAGTCCGCTCTCTTCAGCTCGGTCATTCGCGGTTGCATATTTTTTGGCGCCAACGCCTCGGCCGGTCCGGAAGCCGCCGCCGGCGCTTCGCTCGCGGAGTTTGCGTTCGGGGCGACGGTCGGCGGTCTCTACGGCTCTCTGGTGCAGATGTTCCGCAAGGTCGAGCCAACTTGGCAGGCGGCCCTCTCGGTGGGGCTGATTCTGCCGGGCACCGTTCACACTCTGGAGTTTCTGCTGCACTGGTGGCGGGGGACTCCCAATTTGGACCTCAGCGTGGCCGTTTCCATTTGCTATACGGGAATCGCGATGTTGTTCAACCTGTACGCGATGCGCCGGGGGGTCATGGTTGTCGGCGAGCAGCAGCGTCCTCTGCTCGAGGACGTCAGAATGTTCCCATCCATCATCGCCGGGTTTCTTCTGACGGGCGTGCTTTTTGCCCGGCGCCTCATTGCCGAGGCGTGGGCTGTTATTCCTTTTTCGGATCGCGGAGTTTGATATGAATTCTGTTCCACGATGCTTCCGGCTGAACCGCCCGGCCCTCCTGCGCTTGTTCTGCGCAGCGATGTCGGCGGGTGTTCTGGCCGCGCAGGTTCCAGTTCCGGACAATGAGTCCGGCCAGACGCTCCGGCGCTACCGGGTCGACGCGGTGATCCGGGTCCTGTCGATTCCGATTGTGAAGAAGGCCGGTGTGGGCAGCGGATTCGCGTTCCTCGAGCAGTCAGGCCTGGCCACTGACAGGCAATTGGAATTGCTGTTTGCCGCTGGGTCGTGGCCGGAGCAGGCTCACGGGCTGAATCGCATGGGCTACATTGAGGAACTCATTAGCGAACGTCCCGGCGGAGTATCCGGAGCGCGTTATTTCGGCTTCATTACTTCTTCCGACGAGCAGTCTGTTGGGGACGCCCAGGAAGCGCTTCGCAACGCGGAAGGGACCGGTCCCTTCACGGTAATTCAGGGAGAGGCGGAGCCAGGCGCGTTTCGGGCGGCCAAGCTGCGCTTTCATGCGGACCGCAGCTATACCTGGTCGGATTGGGAAGAACTTCTGCCGCAGGCCCGCCGGGTTGCCGCCGAGTCGTTTGGGGGTGGTCAAGCCAAGGAGGGCGTTTGGGGCGATTCCAAGGGGCGCCCGCTCCCGATGCTGTATACCGTGCTCACCGCGATTCGCTCCCGCGAGAAAGAGCAGGAATTGCGCTATGTCTGGGAGCAGCACCAGTACACCATGACGGTGCGCAAACGCGGCGACCGCTCCGTGGGCGGGAAGCTTGTCGCGGACGGGCTCGCCGACGATCCCGACAGCATCATTCGTCTGGATGCGCGCGTGGTGAATACAAACAACGGAAAGCGCTACTTGTTTCGGCTCTGGTACGATAGTGACTCAAATTCGCCGCTGCCGCTACGGGTGGAGTATCGGCCCAGACACTTTCTGCAACTGAACTTTGAGGTGGACCCGGAAGCGGAATCGGGCGACGAGCTGGCATCGCGCCGCTCGCTGAAAATGAAGGGCCTGAACTCCACACTGGGTGGAACGGAATAAAGGGAATAAGATGTCCGCAGTGTGGCTCGAACACGGCTTGCACCATGTGCTAAACCGAACGCATGGGGCGGATGTCTGTTCGGTACAGCTTCGACTCTTGAATTCTTGCACTCTGGACTCCAAGGGTGTTTCACTTGGGGGGCTCATGATGTATCTGCTGGATGTTCAAGTGAACGATCGCGAAATGACGACTACACCAATATCTGCAATCAACTTGCAGGCTAAGGAGGATGCTGAGTGAAGGACAATTCCAAGGTGTTTCTGCAGTGGCGCGATAAGTCGTGCGCAGAGGGCTTCAGCACTGGGGTTTCGCTGCACAGCCACACCATGCACTCGCGGGAGGTAGTGACGTTCCTGCCCAGGTTCGCTTC
>CAYLSS010000385.1:0-5120 GCA_964385765.1 uncultured Solibacteraceae bacterium | reverse complement strand
GTCCCGTATTTGCGCAGCAGCCCGGCGAGTAATCTTGACCGGCAACCTCGTGCCGGTCACTGGAGATCTTTCAGAACGTCGTCGGCATCCAGCAGCTCGCCTCGGTCGGCTTCCGATATCGCGTCCAGGAGAGTAGCCTCGTCCTCCTCACTCAAAACGAATGTTGCCTCATCCGGAACCAAGAGGGTGACGCTCGCTCCTTCGCTCAGAGCCTCGCCTTCCACGACGACCCGACCATCAACAACCCTGCCTGTTGTAATGCGCATGCTTGTTTCTAACCGGTTCAAAACCCTCGCGTCGAAAAGCGCCTTCGTTCGTTTCGGCGCCACCCTTGTCCGCCCTAACGGCCGCCGTTCACCGGCGCGGCCGCGCTACGGGCTAGCCTTCGATTCATGACTTATGTATCGCGCGTGGCCGCGTCCGGTGCAACGCCTTGTTAGCGCGTGCGCTCTTTTCCGAGCTAGCATGGGATGGGATGGGATGGAACGCAGCTTCAAAGAAGAGGCCCATCGCCTAGTGGATCAGCTCCCGGAGTCAGCGGGTTGGGACGAACTGATGGAGCAGATCTGGATTCGACAGTCGATCGAAGCCGGCATAGAGGACAGTGAGGCGGGTCGCACGACGCCGGTGGAGGAAATCCGCGAAGAATATCGGCTTCCGGAGTGAAGGTCCGTTGGACGGACCATGCCAAGCGGCAACTCGCTGCAATTCACGACTACATCGCTCAAGACTCGCCCCGGTACGCTCTTCGCGTGATCGACCGTTTGACCCGCCGCACGCAACAAATCGCGCGATTTCCGACTTCGGGTCGAATGGTGCCCGAGTTCGAGCATCCGGAGATTCGCGAGGTGATCGAGCACCCGTATCGAATCGTGTACCGAGTGGGTCCGGGGCGCATCGCATATTGACGGTGTTTCATGGCGCTCAAGCGTTGCCAGGGCGTTAACGCCCTGGCCGGTGCATCCGATGTCGTTTAGTCGCTGACATAGGTGCGCTGTTCCCGATACTGTGCGCCGCATCTGCAGGGTTCGCGATTGTCGCTGCAGCCGTAGCAGGTGTAGCGCCCACGCTGTTGTCAGGCGCATCTGTTGTCTCAGCCTCGCTTAGACCGAGTGTAACGAGGTCATCGGAAGGCTCAACCCTTCAGAAACTTCTCTCCGGACGCCTTCATGCGGCAGAACGAAGGTTGCCAGGCCCAAGTATCCAGCGACCGTGTCCCGCTTCATGCGAGCGTCGGCATGTACCAGCGCATCGATAGGGCACATGAACATGCCAATGACATAGGGAACGTACTCCGGCATGCGACCTGCGGCAAATGCATCCCGCAATGCGGAATCAAGCCGCGTGGCGTCCGGCGAGATACCGGTGGTCGTAAGGGTGACTTGAATGTTGTTCGCGCCGAACAGGTCTCCACTGAGAACGTGCCAACCACTGCCGCGTACTCGTGGTTCACGCTCCGCAACCCGCTCACGTACCGCCGTTTTGGCGTGCAGCGCGTAGTTGCCGGAGATACCTCGGTCGCTTGAGTTGAAGAAGAAGATGCCGAAGTGGATACCGCTCACACTTGTTGGCTGGCTTCGCCTCGGCTCCTTGTCTGCCTTCTTGACGAAGAGCTGCGTTGAAGAGGTTCATCGTGTTCTCCCTCTTGTGCGCCTAACGGCTTGGGCGTAAGCTGCGGGCCGAAGGCCCGTCAGCCTTCACGCCCTTGTCATGCCGCCGACTCGTGCTCTACGTCCCATCCGGGGAACACCAGCACGGCAGGATGGCAGCGTAATGCACGAGCTAAAACCTTTGCTCTTTCCACGCCGAGATTGACACGGTCCCGTTCAATAGCCGAAATTGTGGACTGCGGAATGCCAGTGATCTCCGCCAGCTCGTTCTGGCTCAGTTCTTGAAGCTCACGCATGATTCGTACCGACTCTCCGACAGAGACATCCGTGCGTTTTTTTGTCTTGCGGTAGCCCTTCATCTTCATTACCTCCGCTAGTCGTGCGCAGTTACATCAACTACCTCAACAAAGATTCGGTCGCGATCAACTCGATATATCACACGGAATTGTCGATTGAGCCGGGACGACCGACATCCCTTCCACTCTCCGTGCAAGCGTTCGTCATGAAAGCCACGAATTGCTCTCAGCCCCTGCGGCCCCGAGATTCTTACGACATTTTTCCATTTCTCATATCGTTTGCACTCCGGTTAATGTTAGCGGTTCGTCCGGGTCGCGTACCTTGGCCGCTACGGCGATCACGACAGCACCGGTGCCGTAGACGACCGCAACTCGACCGACGGCATCGAAAAGGGCCGGCGACGGGGGCAATGGAAAGACGACGACCGCATCGAGTAGCGCCACAATCGAGGATGCAACACCAACGACAATCCAGACGTCGGAGTGATCCATGATGTCTAGCTCGCCCCCCTAACGATTGGGCGTTCACCGGCGCGCCCCGCACTAGGCGCGCCCGGTGCAACGTCTTGTTAGGCGGCGCTCACATCGACAAAGTCACTCTCAGACGCTGGTAAAGGCACGGGCAGGCCGTCTTGCCTGAGACTCTCGATGTGGAAATCGATCGCCTCGCGGATCAGTTGCACCACTTCCTCCCTCGTGTCGCCAACGGCGACGCAGCCAGGGAGGTCCGGTACGTGAGCTCCCCAGCTATTTTCGCCCCGCTCGATTACGACCATGTAGCGCATGACAATATGCCTCACTTTTTCAGCCCGACCTGTTTCAGGATGGCGTTGAGCGTTCCCGGCGGAACGTCAACTCCTGGCTTTCCAGCCACCGTCACAGTTGCGGCCTTGCTGGGATGCTTGAACTGTCTGTGGCTCCCTCTGGTCCGCGCCAGTCGCCACCCGTCCTGCTCCAGCAAGCGCACCACATCTCTGACCTTCAAGCTTCCTCCAGCTTCGCATGTCCTGCCCCTTAACGCTCAGCATCAGCGGCGGCGCGCAGCGCCGTCCGCTGCAACCGGTTGTTAGACGGCGTGTCGCGAGCCTCACTCATCGGATGATCGGCCTAAGCTGCCCATTCGCGAGTTTCTCAATCTGCGCGAGCCGGTCTTCAAGGTCCTCTGGACTCAGGATTCCGTTTCGGTAGAGCGCACGGACGCGATCAGCACCGGATACGTCTCCCTTCGATGAGTTGCAGAAATGACACGCCGCGACGACGTTGCGATAGGAGCTGCTACCCTTGGCGACCTGAGGTGCCACGTGGTCCAGCCCGTAATCGCCGTCCGACAACATGCGCCGACAGTAGAAACAGCGGCCTCCTTCCCGTTCGAAAATCGCCGGTCGATACCGGGGGTCTTTGTAGAAGTCCAGTGCCTCGATCTCAATCGAAACCTCGCCTGAGACCTCGGGGATCGCCTCGGGGATCTCCCTGGGGAGGAAGACTTTGAGCGTCGTGCCGGCCCAACCCGTGTTCGTAATCTCGACGACAAGCGGTTAACGTCCCGCTCGAGTAGCTTGTCCAAGTGCCGAATGCTCGTCCAGAAATAGGTGAATGCCTATTTCTCAGCCAACGCAAAGCCGGCATTGCCCGGTGCAACCACTGAGACAAATATGAAAGGTACGGGACCAGAGTTCATTGCACCATGCACTTGCCCAGGTTTTGCTATGGCAATATCTCCAGCTTTAAGACGAGTGACTATGCCGTCACCTTGATAATACTCGGCCTCACCTGAGATAACCGTCCAAGTATCTTGGCCGTGAGGATGGACATGAGCGGCTATTTCTTGCCCAGGATGGGCATGCCAAACAACAACGGCAGAGTCGTCGGTTTCCAGAACCACCGAACGAATTGGTTCGCCGTTAGACGGGCGAATATATTCTGCAACCGGAAAAATCCTTGATTCTGTTTGCATAATGATTTCCTCCTTTTCATGCCCTATTTAAAACTGATTGGACGCGTAATCACAACGCAACATCGCCTGAGAGTTCTAACGGATTGCCAATCACCTGCGGGCCGCGTAACCGGCCGACAGGTGCATTGGCTTGTTATGCCGCGCGACTCGCACGCATCTATCTTCCGTGATGCCTTGCGATTTCCTCCTCGCTGAGACGGAGAAACCGGGCGGCGTTGTTGTAGAGGATATTGCGCTTCTGTTCTTCGCTCAGGAAATCAGCATCCAGAAGCGCGTCGATACCGCTACCAAAGTCGTCAAGGCCCACATCAGAGCCGTACATGATGCGGTCAGCATAGCCCGCTTCAACGATACGTCTCAGGTAGCTGTAGTATTCAGCACGTGGAATGGCAATTTGGAGGTGGCCGAGGCCCACATAGACGTTCGGGCTGTGCCAAAGGATCGTGAGTAACTTGTCGAGCATGGGCCAGGCCGCATGCATGATGTAGAGCCGCAAGTGAGGGTGGCGGCGCAGCACATCTTCCAACTCGAGCGGATCTCCCGCGCGAATCTGGAAGTTGGGAAAAGCCTCGTGAATTGAGTCCTCGCCAACGGCCCATGCCGGTCCGGGACCCATGTGTAGAGCGAAGGGGATGTCGAACTCCTCCGCGAGGCTAAAGTACGGTTCGAGAGCCGGATCATTCGGGAGAATACCAATGAGTTGTGTGCCAACCTCGCCGATCATGGCGATGCGGCCGGACTCGATTTCACCCCGCAGCCATTGGATATCGGGCAGGATGGCATCTCCCGGAAAGCAGTGACGCACGAATTGCGTGACGCACGGAAACCACAGAGATGGAATCAGGCGCTCCGGGTCCTTCGGTGCCCAGACCTGAAGCTGGTGCGGATAGGACGTCGGTACAGCCTTCTTTATCCCGAGAGGGTCGAACGCCTCAAGCCACGGCGTGATGGGCTGAACCTCCTGCTCGTCAAACACTAGGGCACCGTGGAAATGCATGTCAATGATCGGGAGCCTAGCCTGCTGTGCGTCGGCGCTGGAACCGGTGAGCACCGCCAAGATCAGCACAAACATGACCGACCGCCTCATCTCGCCTCCTCACCTCCGGCTGAAGCGGCATAACGGCCGGGGCATCACCCGCCGCCCGGTTTTTGGGCGGGCGGGTGCATGCCCTCGTTAGGCGACACCCTGCAAGGCATTGACGAAGTCACGGCCGGAGAGTGGCTCGGGAAGCGCTTTGCCCTCGCGTTCGTACACCTCGA
>CAYLSS010000384.1:0-5127 GCA_964385765.1 uncultured Solibacteraceae bacterium | reverse complement strand
GCGGCAGGCAGCTCTGGCGCTGCGGCTGATCGATATTACAAAAGCCGACGTGGTAGTCGATGAACAGGCCCAGAGCCTCCTCGCGCATCCAGCTCGAGTGGCGCATCTCGGCCACCAGCGGAAAGCGGCGGAAGGCCCGCCGGAGCCGAATCACAAGCTCCCGATTCTCCTCGGTGAAGCGAAATGACCACGGAAACTGCATCAGCACGCAACCGAGTTTGCCGCCTTCAGCCAACGGCCGCAGCCCCTGCGAGAAGAGGGCGACCTGACGGGCGTCGAGCGAACGCTCATGCGTGAACTGCCTTCCAAGCTTGACCGTGAAGCGAAAGGCGTCGTTCCTCGCGACCTGGCGCATCCATAGCTCGGACACCTCGGGCCGAATCGGCCGGTAGAATGAACTGTTGACCTCGACGGCGTCGAAATACCGGGCAAGGTATTCGAGAGGCTGGAAGCCTCGTGGCTTTGGCTGCGGGTAGACCGTGGAGTCCCAATGCGGATAGCTCCACCCGGCCACCCCACAACGAATCGGGTTCTTTTCGGACATCACCGAATCTCCTGTTCTGGCCACGCTTGCTGAACTAGTTTCGTCTTTTGTTCGCCTACAGAATACACAATCGGCCTACAGGCGTCAAGCGAAATATTCGCCTTTTATTCGCTTTCCTGCGAGCGGGGTGGGCATGATGCAATAGAAGTCGAAGTCATGCTCTGGCTGGCCTGGATTCTTTACCTGGCGGGACACGTCGCCAACCACCTTGCGGTCCGGTGGATGAGGCGTGGTGGTGGTCAGGAGGTGCGGGTAGTGCACGATCGGAGCTCCGATGCCGGTCTGGCGCTGCAACTCGCCGGCATCGGAATCGCTCTAGTTTTCCAAAGAGAACCTGAGGCTCTGAAGTGGCTTGCGCCTATCGGCCTGGCGTTACTTTACGGCGGTGTCGGACTTACATGGCTCTCACTCGCCTATCTAAGGGACCATTGGCGAGCGTCCGCAGTGCTGACGGAGGATCACGAACTCGTCACAGCGGGTCCGTATCGCGTGCTCAGGCACCCTGTCTATACAGCGCTGCTGGCGATGCTGGCGGGGTCCATCCTGTTGATTTCTCAATGGTGGGCTGGAGCTCTCGCGGTGATAGCGTACGTCGCCGGGACGGAGATTCGGATCGCAGTGGAAGATCGTATTCTGGCCGCCCACTTCGGCGAGGAGTTCGCCCGGTACAAACGACAGACCGCGGCGTGGCTGCCTCCGGCGCGCTAAGACTGCGCCGGGTGACAACAGCGACGGTCGGGTGCGCGGACCTCGCTCCGTGTCCAGGCAGTAGAATGTGCGTGAGGAGGGTTTTCATGAAGAGACGCACGTTTTTTGGCGGAGCTCTTGCCGGGGTGGCCGCCGCGTCGCCCAAGGCGCAGGCCAGGAATGGAGACATACCGACCCGCGTTTTCGGCAAGACAGGCGAAAGGCTCACTATTGTCGGGCAAGCGGGCGGGCGTTTCCCGCTCATCGACTTCGAGGAGGCGAAACGCGTGACGCGGCGCGCCTATGAACTGGGGATCAACTACTTCGACAACGCGCGGGGCTATTGGGACGGACGGTCCGAAGAGGTCTACGGTGCGGTTCTGCCGGAGTTCCGGAAAAAGGTCTTCATCACGACGAAAACCCTCGAGCGGAGCCGCGCTGGGGCGGAAAACGAGCTGCATGCGTCGCTTAAAGCGCTGAAGACGGACTATCTGGATCTCTGGCAGATACACTCCGTCTCGGAGATGGAAGATGTCGAGAAGATCTTCGCGCCCGGGGGAGCCATCGAGGCGTTCGAGGCAGCGAAGAAGTCGGGGAAATGCCGGTTTATCGGCTTCACCGGGCATCACGATCCGCACGTACACGTCGAAATGATGAAGAGGTACGACAGGTTCGACACGATCCTCTTGCCGCTGAATCCCGCCGATCCGTCGTATCTCAGCTTCGAGCAGATCGCGCTGCCGATGGCCATCGAGCAGGGTCTCGGCATTCAGGCAATGAAGACGACCGCGGTGTCGCAGTTGCTCAGGGCCTTCAGTGTGGAACAGTGTCTGCGCTACGCGCTCAGCTTGCCGGTGCACTGCGCGACGCTCGGAGCGACGACGCTGGGGCAGATTGAGGACGATGTCCGCATCGCCCGGCGCTTCAGCCCGCTGACGGAAGACGAGATGGTCGCCTACCGGCAGCGCGCCTCGAGGCTGGCCGGACCACGGATGGAGAACTGGAAGAAAGACCTGAGTGATTGAATCGGGCGGGGAGCAAAGCTGTTGGCCCAATGGACAAAGGAGAAGCGGACAATGAGTCAGGATACGGATCGCCGGGAATTTTTTCAGACGGCGGGCGGGGCGCTGGCCACCGCGACGACGGCGGCCGCCGCGCCGCTTAGCGAGAAGGACAAGCTGAGCCGGATCGCTTCCAACACCTGGCCGCTGCGGTCTTTGTTCAAGCGCCGTCCGGGCGGACGTCCCAATCCCGAAACGGAAGAGATGAAGCGGAAGTACGGCGAGATCACGATGCTGGACATGCCGCGGTTCACGAAGGAGACGTATCCGGGGGTATATCACATGGATCTCTGGTCGTCATTATTCGGCGATGTTACCGACGTTAGTATGTTCACGTCGATCACCTACACGCGAGGCGACCGGACCCGCACGTTTTACGAGTTCGATCCCGGGACGGCGTCGGGAAAGAAATGGCTCGACAAGCTGGCCGGGATACAGGCGAAAGAGGGTGTTCGCTGCCACCACGTCTCGAACAACGCCCCGCGCAACATCTCGGATCTGGACGCGGAGAAGCGCAGGGAGGGCATTGCGGTGGCAAAAAAGTGGCTGGACGCCGCGGCGACGCTCGGGGCAAAGACGATGCGGGTCAACACCGGCGGTCCGCGGGTCGCTCCGGCGGCGTCGGCCGAGCAGGGCTACCCGCGCAATGACGAGATAGTCACTTACCTCAACCATGCCATCGAAAGTTTTAAAGAGATGGCGGACTACGGCGGCAAGGTGGGAGTGAAGGTGACGATCGAGAACCATTGGGGCCTCAGCGCGGATCCGATGAATATTCGAATCATTCTCGACGAGGTCAATCATCCGTTCTGTGAGGCGACGCCGGACTTCTGCAACTGGGAGCACGAATACATGCTGTACCACGGGATTGCCGCGCTGGCGCCGTACACGCGCTCCACCGTTCACGCCAAGTATTGGGACCGCTGGGAGAATCCCGATGTGCAACGCAACGTGAAGATCCTGACGGCCGCGCGCTACCAGGGCATCTTCGCACTGGAGTATGAGGACGGGCCTTGGGACGGGGTCGAGGGGTCAAAGTATCTCCTGAGAGAAGTCTTGGCGGCGCTGTAGGCCGGCCGCGGCCTTATTCACCCAGGCGCGCCGGGGTGGCGCCAGCGAGTGCTCGTTGATGAGGTTCGCTCTGCCGGTCCACTTGTCATCCTCTGCCGCTAGCAATAGGATAGTCGTCGGGTTGAGCGGAGATCGGCGATGACTCGAGCACTACCGAGACGGCGGCGGATTCTGCAGGCGGTCCTGACCGGCGCGGGCGCGGCTGTTTCTGGTCGGGGCTTTCATGGCGCTGCCCAGCAGTCCGGCGTCAGCCGGCTTCGCGCGGGAGCGGCGACGGCCAACATCACTCCGTCGCTCGGGTGTTCGCTGGCCGGCGGCATGAAGGACCGGATCGCGACGGAGATACACGACGAACTGCAAGTCCGGGCCTTGGTCCTCGATGACGGGCGGACGCGGGTGGCATTCACCGTGGTCGACTCCTGCATGGCTCCCGCGGACGTGATCGCGGACGCCAAACGGATGATCGCCGAGCACACGGGCATTCCGCCGAGCCACGTACTGGTAGCCGCCACGCACACTCATAGCGCTCCACCGGCGACCCACCTGTTTCAAAGCGAGCCTGACCCAATCTATGTCGAGTGGCTGAAGGTCCGCATCTCGGACTGCGTACGGATGGCCGACGGCCGACTCGAACCGGCGCGGATCGGCTGGGCCGTGGGCCGTTTGGAGGATGAAGTCTTCCATCGACGCTGGTTCATGAAGCCAGGCACAGTGCCGCCCGATCCGTTCGGGGGGACGAGCGACACGGTGCAGATGAATCCCGGCGTGGGCAACCCGAACCTGGTGAAACCGGCCGGCCCGGTGGACCCCGCCGTGCCGGTGTTGTCGGTGGAGTCGACGGACGGGCGGCCGCTGGCAGTGCTTGGAAACTACGCGCTGCACTATGTGGGCGGGACCGGCACCGGTCATGTTTCGGCCGATTACTTTGGCTATTGGGCGGACTCGATGGTGCGGCGGACGGACGGCGGCGGTCGCGACTATCCTCCCTTTGTCGCCATGCTGACAAATGGCTGTTCGGCTAACATCAACAACATCAACTGGGCTGCTAAGTCGCGGGAGCGCCACCCCCCTTACGTGAAGATGAAGCAGGTCGCGGAAAGTCTGGCCGAGGAAGCTGATCGAGTCCGGGAAGCGGTCCGGTATACGGACGAGGTAACCCTGGATGCTTCGGTCGAGGAGTTGGAACTGGGTGTACGGTTGCCCTCGGCGGAGGATGTTCGGAGAGCGCGGCGCATCCTGGAAAACGCTCCGCGGGACGGACAGTCACAGGAGCGCCCGCAGATCTACGCGCGAGAGACGCTGATCATGGCCGATAGCTTTCCCGAGTCGGTTCGGGCGCCTGTTCAGGTTTTGCGCGTCGGTTCGCTGGGGGTGGTCGCCTTTCCCGTGGAAGCCTTTGTTGAGCTGGGACTCGAGGTGGCGGCTGGGAGCCCGTTCGAGACGACGATCCCGATCGAGCTTGCGAACGGCTGCTTCGGGTATCTGCCGACCGTTGAGGGGCACCAGCAGGGAGGCTATGAGACCTGGCGGGCCAAGTCGAGCTATCTGGAGGTGGGAGCGGCTCCCAAAGTGGTGGCTTCGGCGCGGCGACAACTCGAATTACTCTCACGGAAAAGGACCCGATCATGAACACGTCTGGATTTACTCGCCGGCAATTCGCTCGCGGAATAGCCGCAGCGTCCGCGGTGTGGTCGGCGGCGCGGCCGGTGCTCGGCGCCAATGACCGGATTACGGTGGCCGTTATAGGATGCGGCCATCGGGGAA
>CAYLSS010000383.1:0-5151 GCA_964385765.1 uncultured Solibacteraceae bacterium | reverse complement strand
ACCAGGCGCTGGCCGGGGAGGGATTCGTCGTCTGCCTGCCCGATCTGCGAGGTCTCGGCGACCTTCGCCCGGAGTTCCCGCGGGGCTCGCCGCAGCACGGTCGCTACCATCAATCGGAAGAGCACTTCGCGTGGTCCTCGACGATGCTTGGCAAGCCGCTGCTCGGCCAGCGTGTCACCGATATTCTGGCGCTTTCCGCCGCGCTTCGAAACCACTCAGCCTCGCGCGGCCGCCGTTTCATGATCGCCGCGCGGGGGTCCGTGACGGTTCCGGCACTGTTCGCCGCCGCTGTTGACCCCGCCGTCGAACGCGTCTTCCTCTCCGGCGGAGTCGCTTCTTACCGGAGCATCGTGGAGGCGGAGGACTACGATCATTCCTTCGCGAATTTCCTCTTCAACGTGCTCCCCCAAACCGACCTTCCGCAGGTAGCGGCAAGTCTCGCCCCGCGGGAAGTTCGCCTCTCGGGAACGGTGGATGGCGCCGGGAAGACCATGGACGAGGAGGAAGTGCGGAAGGTCTATGGCAGTTCGTCCAACATCCGCCTGCTGCCCTCTCTGCCGTGGAATGAATCGACCTTGGCCCGCATGGCCGGGGCATGAAGCCTTCGGATGTGCCCCACACCCACCGAGATCTTGGCACCTCGACTTTCTTTTCCGATACACTGCGGGTAAATGGCTGTGAAGCTCTGGTTCATCCGTCTCATTGCCATCTTCCTGACCGTCTCGCTGATTCCAGCCTTCGCTCAGGCGAAGCCGGACGAAGCGCCCCAGACTACCCTCACCGTCACGACCCGGCTCATCGAGTTCAGCGTCGTGGCGCAAACCAAGGACGGCGAACCGGTCATCGACCTCACCCACGATGAGTTCACCGTGTTCGACGAGGGCGAGGAGCAGCAGCTTTCGATTTTCGCCATCGAGTCATCCCGCCTGCACCGCAAGCCTGCCCATCCGCTTCCGCCGAATACCTTCACCAACCGGTTCGAACAGTTGGGCGAGGCGCCGACAAGCGTCACCGTCGTCCTCTTCGACGGTCTTAATACGCACATCGTCGACCAAGTCTACGCGAAGCATCAGATCGTCCGCTTCATCGAGACGCTGCAACCGGGCGACCGGGTGGCGGTCTACGTCATGGGCCGCGGACCCCGGGTAGTCCAGGAGTTCACCGGAGATTCAAGTGCGCTGGCCGAGCGGCTGAAGAACTACAGCGAGAGCCAGTCGCCCTCGCTCGACGCGCCTCTGTATGACCCGGCGATCAGCCCGACGCTGCACTTCGA
The DNA here is from genome assembly GCA_964385765.1 of uncultured Solibacteraceae bacterium. Lineage (GTDB taxonomy): Bacteria > Acidobacteriota > Terriglobia > Bryobacterales > Bryobacteraceae > CAWELS01. The sequence continues at coordinate 3,878 of CAYLSS010000383.1, read as the reverse complement.
CGCCTGGCTAGGAGAGCTGAGCTTCAACCTGGTCGACTACTTCGACCGCGACCGCGCCTTCCGGACCGTGCGCGCCATCACCGCCATCGCGAGACACGTGGAACGCCTGCCCGGGCGCAAGAATCTCATCTGGGTTTCCGGCAGCTTTCCTATTTCTATCAGCGGCGGTTCGTTGGACCTCTCCGAGCGAGTCAAGCGAGGCGCTTCTAAGGCCGGATGGCCGGAGACCGATCGTCTGGCCCGGGCTTTGAGTCGCGCGAATCTGGCCATCTACCCGGTGGACGCACGCGGTCTGATCGCGCCCCGCGAATACCGCGCCGACAGCTCCGTGCTGGCCTCCGATGACCGCCTGCGCGACACGCAGATGTTCAGCGTCATGCGCACCCTCGCCGAACGTACCGGCGGCCGCGCGTTCTACAACAACAATGACCTTTCCGGCGCGTTTCGCCGCGCCGCCGGCGATGCCCGGTTCAGTTATATCCTCGGATACTATCCTTCGCATGACGATTGGTCCGGTAAGTTCCGCAAAGTTACCATCGAGACCGATCGTCCCGGAGTCGAGTTACACCATCGCACCGGATACTTCGCCCAGCCGGACGAACCGCAAGAGCAGTGGTACCGGGAGGAAACCTTCGAGGCCGCCATGTTCAGCCCGCTGGACGCCTCCGGAATCGGGCTGACCGTAACCGCCGCCGGAAGCGACGGAGACAAGCTGGATCTGGACCTCGGCATTGACGCCGGGGACATCACCTTCCAGCCGGCCAGGGGCAAATGGGAATGTTCGCTCGATATCTGGCTCATCCAGATGGACCGCAATGAAAAGCATCTCAAGACCGACGCCCGCACCACCAACCTGAGCCTCGAGCAACTGGATTACGAAAGGGTCATGCGAGCCCGGGGTCTGCGCCTGGCCGAGACGATCAAACCTTCGAAGAAGGCCATGCTGGTGCGCGTGATGGTTCGCGACGTCAGCTCCGGCGCTTTGGGTTCGGTTATCATTCCCCTGGAGCGTCTGCGGAACTGAACCATTACTTACTCGGGCGGTGGAATGGGATACTCCTTCTGCAGATCTAGCCGCTGTTCCTCCGCGGCCTGGCGCAGCTTCCGATAGCCTTCCAGCGCCTCCCTGGCAGCGTCCGGATCTCCTGCTGTGCGGTAAGCACGGGCCAGTTGGAAGTGCCAGGAACCATCCTTGTCACCCCCGAGCGCCGCTCGCAAGTGCGGAATGGCCTTTTGGCTCTGACCTGTTTTCACATAGGCCTCACCGAGCGCGCCGTGCGCCGCGATCTCCCCAGGATCCAGTTCCACCGCTTTAGTAAGTTGGCCGAGAGCCGCCTCGGGCTTTTGTAATTCCAGCAGCGTGCGACCGTAGAGGAAACGCAGTCCCGCGGAATCGGGATTCTTCTTCACGAGCGTGGCGAAGGCGGCTTCCGCGGCCTCCAGTTCCCTGCTCTTGTAGAGCGCCACGGCCAACCCTTGCTCGAGGACGCGCTTGTCGGGTGACATGGCCAGGGCCTTGCGCCATTCGGCGACCGCCTCGCGATGCCGGAGCTGGTCATCCAGCGCTCGCGCTTTCAACTCGTGAAACTGCGGAGACGGCGGGAGGTCGGCCAAACGCTCAAAGGCTTGTCTGCGAAGCTGTTGAAGGGCCCGGGCACGCCAGTAGGCCCCGGTGACTCCACCTGGCTCTGATCGGACGATGTCCCGGTAGCGGGTGTTCTGAAAGTCACAGGCAAGGGGACGCTGCTCGCAATCGGCAACGGCCGCCTTCGCCCGCTCGTCCTCGATAGCGGCCCACTCGCTTTTCCCTGCTGCCCGGTAGACCGCCGTCAGCGCCAAATGAAGTTCCGGGAAGTCCGGCTTGAGCTCGAGTGCGTCGCGATAGTGACGGATTGCACGGCCGTACCGCTGCCGCTCGAACTCCTTATGACCAGCCAATGCATGCCATTCGGCGGATCCCCGCGCTGTCCGCTCGATCTCTTCGAGGACCTCGGATTCGAGCGCCTGGTAGCTGCGCTCCAATCCGTACCAGACGCGCGGATCACCGCCGAGCGACTCGGCCACCACCTCGAAGTGCCCTGCCGCCTCGGCATACTCTCCGCCCTGCAACAGTGCCTCGGCCAGCATCAGCCGCGCGTTTCGCTCGCCGGGCTGCAGATGCAGCGCGGTCCGCAGCGGTTCGATCGCTTCGGCCGGCCGCCCTGATTGGAAATGGCTCGCGCCCAAGAACAGCCACGGGGCCGCCCAGTCATCGCGATCTTCGATGAGCTGCTCGCAGAGGCCGATCACCTTGTCGTACTGGCCGGCCTGGAAGCGCGCCACCACGAGGTTCATCATCAGAGTGTAGTTGCCAGGCGAGGCTTCCAGCAGCCCTTCGTAGATAGGTACCGCTTCGGCCGGTCGGCCCGCTTTGACTAGCTCGCGGGCTCGCTCCCACTTCTCGCGAGCGTCCGCCGGCTGCCCGGCGACACTGCTGTTCAGCAAAGGCAAAAGCAGGATAACGGTGCGGAGAATCTTCATATCCGCGGCGAAAGGTCCGCTTGGACGTATTCTATCGGAGCCGCCGGCAAGGCCGCCGCGGGTGCGCGTTCCACTATAATGGCGACCACCGTGAAACCGCTGAGCGCCCTCCTTCTATTCGCCGCCCTGTCCGGCGGTTGGCTGTCCGCCCAGGACTCGCCGCGAATCTACACCCGTCTCATGGATCCGCGGGAACACCCGGACGATGCCCGCCGCCACGTGCAGCCGCCGGGTTGGGGTACCTTTGGCAACCGAACCAGGTTCGCCACGCTGCGCGGCTTCGAAGTAGAGAACGGACAACTGGTCGGCTTCCGCGACAAGCTCGACGAATATACCCGGCGGTTCGAGCTCGGCGATGTCATCTGGCCTTCCTATCCGATTCTGTTTGCCGAAAACCTGCCGGAACTTGTCGACGAGATCAGGGACCGCGGCCTGTTCCTCTTCGATATCTGGGGCTACGTGCCCGGCTCGGGACCGGGCGGGTACTGGCAGCAGTACGAACCTCCGGCCGGCGTCTTCGACCTCTTCGAGTCGCGGCTCGGCGAGCGCTGGCTTGGCATGGATGTCGGCGAGCAGGACGGGCGCTACATAGGCGGCTACGCCTCACAGATGTATCCAGCCTCGGCCGGAGGCTTCGAACAGTACCTGAACTTCCAGCGTCATTTCCAGCGGTTGTGCAACGAGCTGGGAAACCGCATGGCCACGCTTGTTTCGCTGAACTTCGGCCATTACTTCCTGAAGGAGGGCATCTTCACGCTGATCGGCGCCGAGACCGCCCAGGCGCTGCCCAACGGCCAGGTCTACTATGTCTTCATTCGCGGGGCGGGCAAGCAGTATGGCGTCCCGTGGTTCGGCAATGCGTCGGTCTGGAATCGCTGGGGATACAAGACCTACGGTTCGTCCGGCGAAGACCACGGTCCTACCAAGGGAACCAGCCTCAGCCTGCTGAAGCGCCTCATGTACAGCCACCTCCTCTACAACTGCATGCTCGCCGGCTTCGAAAGCGCTTGGATCGACGGGGACGAGCTGACGCCGATTGGCCGGATGCAGCGGGCCGCCCGGCAATGGGTGTCCGAACACGGCAGTCCCGGCGTGATGCTGGCGCCTGTGGCGCTCATGCTCGACCATTTCTCGGGCTGGTCCTTTCCGCGACACCTCTATTCACGCAACGTCTACCGCGTGTGGGGCAACCTGCCCTACGAGGCAGGCGACTACCTGACCGATGGCGTCGTGGATCTGCTCTACCCCGGCTACCAGGACTCCTCTTTCTTCCACGACGAGTCCGGCTTCCTCTCGCCTACCCCTTACGGCGACTGTGCCGATACGCTGCTCAGCGATGCGCCGGAATGGCTGCTCCA